>JBBQPY010000019.1:0-43852 GCA_038216735.1 Chthonomonadales bacterium | reverse complement strand
ACAGCAGAGGCACGCATGCTAATTATTTTGGACTGACGGCGTTCTCATACTGGCGCCAGAATGCCTGCACTTTCGCGTCCTTCTGGTAGGCAGCGAAGCCGTCCTGCACTTTTTTGCCGTTGAGCGGCAGCCCTTTCATCATCAGCGCGCCCGTACGGCATTCGGTTTTGACTTTTTCGAAAGACTGGACCACTTCCGGTTGCTTTTCGAGGCACTTGATGATCCACCAGGCTTTCACGAACTCCCGTGGACCGATCTGGTCCCCGATCTTCATGGCGAAAATCGCGTTTTCCATCTCCGCGAGACGGGTCACACCCGAGCGTCCGCGCTGGATCGTCGGCAGGATGCCGCCGTTGGCTTTACTCTTGTCGCGGCTATAGGTTTTGGCGACGGTGCCGAAGGGGATGCCCTTACGCAGGTCGTCTTGCGCCTTCAATGCTTCCGCTTGCGTCGTTGTCACAATCACCTGAATCGTTGTCTTTTCAGGCGTGTAGAAACTTGCGCTGCTATTACGCTTGTCGATATTGGCGTCATAGTATTTCTTGACTTCAGCGTCGGTGACGGTGATGCCTTTCGTCACGACATTGCTTTTCGCGAGCTGGATACGTATCGCCCGCCTGATCTCGTCGGGTGATTTCCCACTCGATTTGAGGGCTTTTGCCACAACGGGATCGGCATTGGCTTCAGCATACTTCGCATCGACATCGGCGTCGGTCGGCGCGACGCCTTGCGTTTTAGCGAAGTCGAGCTGCAGTTGTTCACCCACCATCTGCCGCAGCACCTGCGCTCCCGCCGCGCCTTCAAGCCGATGATAGAAACTGTTTTTATCGATAATTGCGCCGTTTACAGTGACGACTACGTCCTGGGCTTTATAGCGATGACGCATAATCAGCGCGCCCGCTCCGAGCCCGACGATCAGCGCCAGAATCATGGCAATGAGTGTTGAAAACCGGAAACCCCTGCCCTTACTCGTCGTACTGACGGGGGCTGCCTTGCGTCGTGGTGCGGCAGCGGGATTTTCGTTCGATTGTTCAATTTGCGCTTCTTTAAGTTTCTCTTTTACCGGAATAGATTCCGGGACGACGGACGTGAGTTCCATTATACTGCTCCTGTAACGACTGGCTTGATTAAACTGATTTGATAAATAGCGAGAGTAGATAGTAAAAATGTTGACAGTTTTTCGTCTGCCCGTGTCCGGTCCATTCGGAAGCAGAGCGCACTCTCGTCCGCTGTTTGATTCTCTTTACAAAGTGGGGGTTGCGGCGTAGCGCTACATGACCATAGATTTATGACTTCCCAATGGGAAGAGGACCCGGCTGCAGCAGCAGGATGCATCAACTAGCGCGCCACGGAACGCTCGGGACCGTATGCTTTACAGGCACTAAGCGCCTTTACGTTTTCGGAGACGCAGCGCAAGCAATCCGCCGCCAGTCACGAACACACTCATCTGGTAAAATGCAGGTTCCGGAACCGGCATAGCCGTTCCAACCGCGACGATATCCGGTCCACCTCCGCCTGCGACTCCTTCGACGCGGAAACCATCCAAGTTGGTCCAGCTGCTGTCGAGGCTCAAGCCATAGCCCACAACACTCTGCGCTGAGCCAATTTCAAGCGAATCGAGCGCCCATATCTTTTCAGTCAACGCATCCTGACGGGTGACATGTACTACTAGCGCGGTATTGACTTTGCCATTTTGAATCCCGTAGACATCGAAATCGCTGTTTCCACCGCGCTCGAGGATTGAGACTTCGACCGTCTTATCATTGTTATCGGCACTGAGCGTTTTGTCTTTTCCAAACAGCAGATCGACATAATAGGCTTGCTTGCTCTTGTCCGTTTCGCCTTTCGGCACGTCTTCGCCATCAAGCAGATAGCCCATATTTTTATAAGAGCTCGCCTCAGTTGTGCTTCCGTTGGTGCGATAATTCGCTCCCGTACGCGCCTTGTAATCAAAACCGCCGAATACCTGCGACAGCGTGCCAGAATTGGGAGTGTCGAAACCCTTCGTGCCATATTCGGTCGCGCCGTCTGCGCGATCCGGGTTGAAAGTATATCTGTTGCCGCTCGGATCTTTGTCCCTGCTGATCGCATCGCCCCAGCCATAAAGCCCTGTATCGCCGCCGTAAGTCCGAGTGCCGGAGGCAGCGTTGTTTTTCAGGTAGCCGTCGGTGAAGTTCAGGTAGTTGCTGCCGTTAAAGGTCGTCGATGATGTGGGAGCAGACCCGGTGTACTGTTTGAATCCCATGCTTGTGAGCTCTCGATCGGCTTTACTGGCGTCCGAGTTTCCGAAAACCACACTCGTTGTTTTCGTAGGGTCTGCCCAGTAAGTCACCTCACCCGCATGTACGGCACCAGAGGCTGCAATGCACAGACCTGCAACGAGGATGTATTTTGTTGTATTATTCGTCTTTTTGTTAGTCGTCATCGTTTGGATATCTCTAGCTAACGAGTTGTGCTAGTTTTATATGTAAACTTATGTCTGGTAAAATCAGCCCTCAAAGAGCACTGATTTGAACGTTTTTATCTTTTTGTCTACTGTTTTGCGTCGATAAGAGCGCAACTAGGGGCTAAAATTTCTGCGAAGAACCGGTTTCTTTGGCTTTAAGCCCAAGACTTTCCCGATATCGGTAGAGAAAGCAACAGAATGGGCGAAAACTAGCACAACCCGTTAGCTATTCATCCCGCTCATATGGATCGAATGCCCTTGGTCTATAGATCGCGTCCAGTCGATCCATTGCTTCAATGCGCTTTTTAACGCTTTGAATGGTCAATATACATGTTTCAGCCCGATTGAACATTGAAACTTTTGCATCCCCGCTGGAAAGCTGACACACGAGCTTCCCCTACAGCACTCGAAACAAATCAAGGGTGCACTGGCTACATTGGTACTTCCGACGGGCGAAGTCCGAATTTTTTGCGCAGTTGTGAAAAGCGATGCGGTTTCAGCACCTGGTCGTAAACATTTTCTACACGCCGCGCTGTGAGTTCGATCGCAAAAAAATCACGTGCTCGAATTTGCCCGCGCCGCCCCATCTCTTGTGCAAGGACCGGATCTGCAAGAAGACTGCAGATCGCTGCCGCCATCTGCTTTGCATCGCCCATTGGAACAAGCAATCCGGTGACTCCGTCCTGCACGATTTCGGGAATCCCGCCGCCGTCAGTCGCAACGACCGGTTTGCCGGAAGCCATTCCCTCAACGACGACCTGTCCGAACGGTTCCCCGGACGTTGAGGCGTGCACCAGAATATCCAGTCCGGCAATCACCTCCGGAACATCGCTGCGGAAGCCAGTGAACTCGACATGAGCGTTGAGATCGAGGGTGCTCGCCAGAGAGCGGATTCCTGCTTCATAACCATGCTCGTCGAAGAGCGCAGCGCCTATGATCTGGAAGTCCGTATCGGGATACTTACGCAATACCAGCGCTGCGGCCTGCAGGAAAATATGCTGACCCTTCCAGGGACTGATCCGACCGACCAGTCCAATACGCACGCTATCGGAGGAGGCTTTGGCGCGTTGCGCAGTGTTCGAATGCTCATCGGAATTGATGCCGTCATGAACCACTCGCATACGACCGTTGAACTCTACTCCGCTGTAAATCGCCGCGCTCTGTTTGGTGCCGGGCAGGGCGAGCGTATTCAATGTCGCCTGGGAATTGGCAACAACATAGTTGGGCAGTATACGGCAGAGGAGACGAAAGAGCTTCACGACCTGGTGTGGTAGATAGTCATTATCGATGCGGTCACGGACATGCCACACGACTGGCTTGAAGGCGAGGCGTCCAGCAATGCCGCCGATCAAATCGGCTTTCAATGAATTGGTATGGACGAGGTCGATTTTGAGAGCGCGCACCAGCCGGCGAACCTGCAGGACGTACTTTAGTGTGCGCGCCATGTCTTTTCCACGCAGCATCGTTGCACAGCCGAGACTGTCCTTGCGCACTGCCGCGACACTAACTGCAAGCGGCAGAATATGCGTTTCGATGCCTGCTTCGATCAGCCGTGACGCCAGAGGACCATCCGCACATAGCAGTACGACAGGAATGAAACGTGAATGGTCGAGGTGCGTGACAAGATTCAGCAGTGCAATTTCGCCGCCGCCCATCGTTGCCGTATGATCGACGAAGAGGATGCGTTTACGGAAATTCGCAATGGTGAGAGCAATTGACGGCTCGCTTGAAGGCGCAGCCAGAACGTAGGTTTGGGTTGAAACAGCCATAGTTATGATTTCATTCCACTACAGGAATTGCGGATTGACATGTCCGCATTGCCACTACAGGCGTACACCAATAACCGTCAGCCGCTGAAGGCGGTGGTTTTGGGGAGGAAAATGAAGGAGAGAAGAAACTCGCTTCGCGCATCGTATTGCGCTTCTGCACCGCTAAAGAGGGTCAGGTTACACGACCGACCGGAAATAAGCGTTGCCTAACGAAAATACTAACTGCAAGAATCGTGCCAAAACTGATATTTCGGGAACAATTTCGAATTATTTTTTAATATTGCAATAATCAGACTATTGAGAGCATAAACGCGTATAAGTTTTAGGTTTCTTATCTGCAATCAATGAGCGATACATAAAGACATCTCAAGGGATTTACCAAGGATAAGGTCGCAAAAATACCTGCAAGAAGCGCATTCGTCTGGCAGGTATATAAAATATTGTCTCCATTGGGGAACCACTGCTACGCGTCTTAACGAAAAAAGTGGAGGTCGATACCGACTCCCCATGCTATGGCCCGGCGTCATCTGCCCACTACAGCATGCATATTCGTTTCTGTTAGCTAATTGCTGTCTGAATTCTCAAAACTCGATGGATTATCGGCGACTTTCTGCCCTGAGCCGAACAGTTCGGCAATTTTCAGGCGGCCACGAACCGGTCCGCCGCCAGCCGCATAGAGTTCACGCGCTACGCTTTTTACTCTACCCGATCCAGCAGACTCGGGGGCTTGTGCCGAATCCACTTTTTCGAGTGACGCAGGCTGATTTTCTAGCAGGGGAAACTCTGCATCGAACGCTTTCATCTCTGCATCAATCTTATAATGGTGGAATGCCTGCGATCCTGTTGGGGAAATCATCTCGAACTTCAGGATCGAGGTGTTCACGCTCCTCAAACGATTCAAGTAAGCGGTGCGTGATCTGGTATGCCAGACAGCGAATTGCACCACTTCCCTGGATTTCGATTTATGATCTCCAGCAATTTGGGCGATGCGCTGACGCCGAGCGGAGTTGTCCGCTATCAATTTAGCGCGTTGCCGCGTTGCTTCGGCGCGTTCGGTAACGATGTCTTTCTGTATCTGCAGCCAATCCGGAAGCACACCAGCATTTTTGAGCACTTTGTTCGCCATGCGAAGGTGCGCCGGTGTCGTCGCATCTTCTTCCATCGGGAGCGGCTTGCCCTTTCCCGGCAGATTATCGAACTTGCCTTCTTCAATTGCCTCTTGAATCTTGCGCTCGGCAACGCGCGCGATCGCTCCGAGATCGAACATCTCCTTCTCCTTACTTCATTCAGTGCGCTCTTTATGATCCCATCGTTATGATCCCATCGGGCTGTCGTTCCCTGTCTCGGTACTGCTGGATAAACTGGACGGAAGTCCTCATCTATCACTTGCAAAATCCAGCTGCGCAGCCTGTAAAAAAGCAGGCGCCATTCCAGGGCATATGGCTGCTCACCTATTCTGCTATACGACAATTCTATGCCGATTGTCCCCTACCACGCCTGATGCGCTTGAGTATTCTCGTAATGACATCGACCTCTTCCATTCGCAGAAGGACGGCTAATATGCCATAGACGACGACGCTGACACTGAGACAAACTACCAGAACTTCGGCTGCGTGAAGTCGGGCGTGGAGGTCTCCGACAACCAGCAGCCGTGGCAGGAGCGGTCGATAGACGAGCCAGCAGATACCTGCCGTAATCAAGGAGGCGAAGGTAGTGCGCGCTACTGAAAAAAGCATCCGTGCGCCATTCAGACCATTGAGACGTCGATGCAGCAGCACAAGCATCGTTAGCATGTGGATCGTGGCGGCGATCGAGGTTGCCAGCGCCAATCCCGATACGCCCATCCAATTTTTCAGCGGAGCGTTCAGGGGAATGAAAATCAGCGTTACGATTGTGCCGACGATCACAGGGGTGCGCGAGTCCTGCAGTGCATAAAAACCGCGGGTGATGATCGCGTGTGCGGACCAGGCGAAGATGCCCACTGCGAACCAGCGCAGCACGCCCGCCGTCAGTTCCGCATCGGCTGTCGTGAAATGTCCCGATTCGAACACTAATTGGACGAAGGGAAGTGCGAGCACCCACATCAAAATGGACGACGGCACGGTTAGAAAAAGAATCGAGCGAACACCGTAGTTGACGCTGTCGCGAAGCGCGCCTTTTTCCAGTCGCGCCGTTGTTTTGTCCTCGATCCGAATTGCCGCTTTCATGCGAGCTGCCTGTGCCGACATCGTCGGAAAGATTGCGATTGCCGTCGCCTGCGCAAAAACGCCGAGCGGAACCTGCATCAGTTTGTTGGCGTTCATCAGCGCGGACTGGGGACCGTCACCGAGCGTCGATGCGAACATTCTTCCGATAATTGTGCTGACCTGCGGAAGCGCGAGCCCGAGTATCACGGGAAGCATCAATCGCCAGACCTGAATCACGCCCTCGTGCCGCCAGTATTTACGCAGTTCGGTTCTATAAAATACGCCGCCTGTTCGCCGCACAAGTATCCATTGCAACGCCAGATTGCCGATCACAGCGCCAACGACTGCTCCGATACAGAGCCCTGCGAGTCCATGTACAGGGGTAATGGAGGTGAGGAAAAGCCCGCCGAGAATTATTCCTGCATTATAGATGATTGGTCCGAGCGCCTGTCCCCAGAAGTTTCCACGCGCCTGCAGTGTTCCCATCATCAGCCCGCCGAGAAAGAAGCAGAGCTGCGCGGGAAGCAGAATGCGCGTCAGCGCGACCGTATCGGCTACTTTGGACGGCGTTGGGATATGACCCAACGTGATGGCATAGGCGGAGTGGCACAGCGCCAGGAATGCCTGGAACTGTGTCAGTCCTTTAGGAATATCGACATAACCGGAGTTGGTGAAGATTACGAGCGGGGTCGCAAAAATCTCGCTGAAGATTATGAAAGCCGTCACGACGAGGGTCATCACAGTGGCGACGACGCTGAAGATGCGCCACGCCTCTTTTTCTCGATCGGTCGAAATATAGTCCGTGAAAACGGGAATGAACGCGCCGGAAAGTGCGCCTCCTGCAATCAGAAAGAAGAGCAGGTCAGGGATTGTGAAGGCAGCATTGTAAACATCGGTCAGCCCGTTCTGACCGAATTTGTGGGCGATCACACTCTCGCGCAGGAGACCGAGTACGCGGCTGCCGAGGATACCGACCATCATCAAGCCAGTTGCGCCCGCGATGCGCCGTCGCTGCGAAGTCTGGTTCGGAACCCTGTCTGTTTCGATGCCTGATGGATCATGCAGTTCCGTCGGAGGATTGCCATTCGTGATTCCGCGAGGGCGTATTCGAGGCGGCAGAACACTGTCTTTCGGCGGCTTTTTCATACCGATAAGTATACCCTACCCGTACGAAGGCAGCTTTCGTCCCGCTGTGTCTTAGACCAGCGCTAGCTCTGCTTGACAGCCAGTTCGCGGAAGCGTATAATCGCATGATTAGGTACGATATTAGCTCCGGTGGTTGAAAACCACCGGCTGGCACGGTGTGCCTCTCGTCCTAAAGACTACATCACCACTGATCAGGGCAGATGCGTCCGTTGGACGATCAGCAGAACGCCACGGAGACAGGGACTTACGGTCCCCGGTTCGATTTATGTAGTAGGTCCAACCATGGTTGTAGCCTCGCAACTTACATGTTAACTATTCACCCTCATACCCAACTCCCTCTCCCGAAGCTCCGGGAAGAGGGGTAGTGAATGCAGCTATTCTGCGTGTAAGTGCGAAACTGAAGGCAGGTTGAATAGTCACCTCAAATGCATTGAAACTATTGAGACTATCAGGAGACAGCGATGACCAATCTGGCAACATTCGGTGAGTGTGACGCCGACAGTCTCGTGCGGCTCGGCGTCCTCGGAGCGGGTTGGTTCGCCTCGAGACGCCATATTCCCGATGCCGTGGCACATAAGCAGGTCAGCCTCGAAGCGCTCTGCCGCCGTGATGAAGCGGCACGCGCAAAACTGGCGGCTCATTTCCAGATTCCCTCCGAACGTGCCTACGCCGACTGGCAGCGCATGCTCGACGAGGTCGAACTCGATGCCGTCCTGATCGCCACTCCGAACCATCTCCACTACGAACAGGCGAAAAATGCGCTGGAGCGCGGACTGCATGTCCTGCTCGAAAAGCCGATGGCGCTGCACAGCGCCGAGGCACACGAACTGGTCGCGCTCGCCGCTGCGAAGAACGTTAAACTGGGCGTTGCCCTCAATCCACCCTTCTGGGCGCACTGTCACCAGATACGCCGTGCTCTCCGTGATCCGAATATGGGCATTCTCGAAAGTGCGACGATGTACTGGACCGGGTCTGCGGAATATGTGTTCGGACGCGCTCCCGCACCCGAAAATCTCGCCGGAATTGTCCCACCAACGATGTTTCGCGCCGACCCAGAACAGAATGGAGGGGGCTATTTTCAGGATGGTGGCTCGCATCTGGTGTCGGAACTGCTCTGGGTCACCGGTCTGCGAGTACGGCGAGTCAGCGCGCTGATGGATGCCGTTCCCGCCGATATGCGAATCGCGCTCAGCCTCGAAATGGAAAACGGCGCCATAGTCACCCTCACCTCAATTGGCAACAGCCATTTTCCGACGCGGCGTGTACGCAATATTTTTGGCGCCGAGCACGGCTCGGTCACCGTAGTCAATTTCGAGTTCGATACGACCATCATTCTCAACGGTCAGGAGCATCGCCGCTTCAAGGAAGCAGACTTAATGCCCGTAGCGGGACCGATCGCAAACTTCGTCGATGCGATCTGTAATCGGGGCAAACTGTTCTCCACAGGTGAACATGGAGCGCACGTCGTCGAGGTGATCGAAGCGGGCTACGAGTCGGCGGCCACGGGTCGGGTCGTCACACTACCCGATCCAGCGGTAAAACCCGAGTTTGCCGTCGCTGCCACCGCCTGATATGCTGTGGAGCATGTGTTTTGCTTCTGCTGCCACAAACGCTTTACCGAACGTATGTCACACAACATATTTATGAGCCAAATTTCAGATTGGTTTGGTCAGAGGAAATAATGCATCTGGTGTGCCTTCACGGAAGCAAAAATTAGGAGAAGTGTATGCGCTCCCGTTCCCGACGAAGGACGGAGCAAGGTGGTGAATGGCAACAGTCAAAGTTTGTACAGTGTGAGAAGGGATTCGACAATGCTCAACGAAGCGGATCGCAAGTATATGGAGCGCACCACAGGCAAGCAGGGCAAGCGAGCACTTGTTTTCCTATTTTGCGGTATCTTCCTGATACTCGGTGCAGCATTGCTCAACATCTACTTTGCTGGATGGATTGCGAGTTTTCGCGGCTACAGCTTCCGTCAGTTTCTCGAGCGTTTTGGAGAGCCGATCTCGGTCGAAAGAAGCTACTCGGGTATTTTCCTCAAAGCGTCCGAACGCTTCATCATCGGTTGCCTTGAACTCTTCCTCGCCTTTTCTGCCGCGTTGAGTTGGTGGAGCAGAAGGAAAACTCGTGAGCGAAATCAGCGCATCATCAATACGCTGAAGAGCAGTAGAGCCTGGTAGCTGCGTGGTATCGAGTGGTTATATGAACAACGAACGCGTGTCCATAAGAATGATTTTGCAATGGAAATAATCGTGCTGGGGAGCGGGACTTCTCACGGTGTGCCGATGATCGGGTGTGACTGCGCCGTCTGTACATCGTCCGATCCCAAAAACAAACGAACACGCCCTTCGATCGTCGTGCGAACCGAACTCGGAACGATCCTCGTCGATACGACGCCGGAACTGCGCCTGCAGTCGCTCGCGGTCGATCTGCGCCGCGTCGATGCAGTCCTCTTCACGCATACGCACGCTGATCATATCTTCGGACTCGACGATCTGCGCCGCTTCAACGATTTGAGCGATGCCGAAATTCCGGTCTATGGCGACACCTCTACGCTCGAAGATATACGGCGTATCTACCCTTATATCTTCACCGAGACCGGACCGGGGGGCGGCAAACCGCGTCTGACTCTACATACTTTACAGCCGCGCTTCGACCTCTTCGGACTGCATATTTCCTCATTTTACGTGATGCACGGCCGACTGCCGGTACTCGCCTACCGCTTCGATCAGCCCGCAACCCAGACCATGCCTGCCCGCAGCGCTGCTTATGTCACCGACGTCAATCATATCCCGCCGGATGCGATGGCGCATCTGCACGACCTCGATCTCCTGCTCATCGATGCGGTGCGCTACGAACCGCACGTCACGCATTTCGGACTTTATGAGGCGCTGGAAGTCATCCAGGTTCTGAAGCCAAAACGCGCCCTGCTCACCCACATGTCGCACCACTTCGATCAGGACGCGCTCGAATCCCAGACACCGACCAATGTCTCTCCCGCCTTCGACGGTCTCACTATCACGCTCTGAACAACTGCAACAATAAATAGCAAAAGGCTTGGACTGCTGTCCTAGCCTTTTGTCACAGGAAATGGATAATCCAGCCAGTTTAGAAGGAAAAACCCAGTCCTCCAAGTATCGAGGCGTTGTAGGGCCCACGCTGCTCGCGGAATTCCAGTTCCGCTTTGAGAAATCTCGTAAAGCGGTGGGTGATTCCTGCGGTTACAGCATCCGACGTAGGTATGCCCGCTGCGTTACCGAGCCGAACGCCGTCGTACCGCGCGAAGAAAGCAGTTCGATTATGCAGATACAGGTCTGCTTCGAGCACTGTGCCGACGCTGTTCTGTCTCGTTCCCGCCGCAGCAGTCTGATCCTCACCCCAGGTCGCGCCTCCGTTTAGCTCAAAGCGCAGAGCCGGTACCCCGCCCTTGCCAGCCTTCAGCGTGTGCCCCCATGTGCCGAAGATCCCCGCGCGCTGGAGGTTGTTTGTAAAACCTGCGTCTGCCAGAGAAGTCTTTCCAATCGCGTAAAAAGCCTGAATCGCGCTGCCGTCTTTATCGAGGAAATATTCGGTTTGCAGGAGATAGTTGTGGATGTCCGGTTCATTGTTCAGGTCGCCGGACGCCTTTACGCCGTAGAGCAAAGAGAAGCGCGTCGAGAATCGCCCGCTGGTATACCCCGCCTGCAAACCGCGTTCCACATCGCTGAGGCTCAAGTTCCCGAAATCGCCGGATAACGCACCGAAGGGTCCCAATAGCTGCGGATCTGTCAGAGATATGTTGCGGTTTCCCAGCAGATTATAGCCGTCCAGAACCGGTATCTGCCCGATTCGCACCGACCACATCGTTCCCTTCGGCGCCGAGTTGTATTGTACCCAGAGTTCGTCGAAGCCGGAACTCACTCCCGAGCGCAGACCAAAATTATAGCCGATGTGCAGCGTAACCGACGGGCTCAGCGTGCCGATGAATTTCGCTCTAATATTGTCATCGGTTATCGTATCGGAATGACCGGGGTTGACATGTCCAACGGTGACATCAGAAAGCAGATCGGTCGAATTGCTCAGGGTGAGCGGCTTATTCGGTCCAGCAAGCCGGAAACCTGCGCGATAGAACGCATAGCCGTAGGTATTGAGGCGCGGAATCATCGAATGACACCGCTCGCAGGGCAAATTATATTTGCGCGAAAAGGCAGGGACTGCCTGCGCTGGCCTCGGGAGTATCAGCAGGCACACCGAAACCAGGGTTAGCCAGATCAGAACCGATCCAATTTTCGTCTGCCCCTCCTTTGCACGGCATTCACGCGGATGGGCAATTTCAGTCATGGAAAGCATTTCCTCTCTTTCATAAAGCACACATAAATCACAATGATTGCAAATAATGATACGTAGCGTGAGATGCGAAATTCAGTTGCTCCGACGCCGTACAACACTGAAGAATGGCGTACAGCGAGAATAGGGAGGACGCTTATTTTGCGCCCGTGACCTGCACAGGGCAAGCGATCTCAACGCCGATTTGCGCAAGCGACTTAGCGAGGCGAGTTGCCTTGTCCCGAGACCAATCGTTCTTGAGATGAATGAGCAGTCGCGTGCCTTCGTTTCCCAACTCCACGCTTGTTCCGCCGACCGCCTTCGCCGCCGAAGTCAGAGCCTCAACCGTTGGAATCGATGCACTTTTGATCTGCAGAAGGGCGGCTTTATGGTCGATGGTTAAGCGTTTCAGACCGGACTCCGGCTTACCCGCTGCCACGTATTCGACCAGCAGTACCGTTCCGTTGGGGAAGGCTGTGAACATATCCGCCCAGCCATTTTTACCCGTAACTTGATTCACGAAGCACTCTGTATTGCTGAGACTGCAGGCGCACTTCTTGCAGTCCTTCGCGTTCTGCCCCGCCTTGACTTCCATCATCAAATTGCAGTGGACACACATTCCGGCAATCAGCGTGTCCGGTTGTACGCTAACTGAAATGGACTCGCCGTGCAGCGTCATCATCGTCACCTTCGCGTCCTCTTTTTGAAGTGTCAGAGGCGTTGCGATAATGCTCGGGCTTACCGATTTCTTATCTTCATTTTTAGCTTTGTTCTTCCTCTCTTCATTGCTACTGGCTTCATTTTTACTGGCTTCATTGGCTTTCGGGGAGTAGCCCATAGTGACGCCGCCGAGTGCGAGCATCAGTCCAGTCGCATAAACTCCTCTGACCCATCTGTTTGTGCTGTGTAAACGCTTCATGATTCTTCTCCTTACTTCACTCTCTTGCTTCGATCTATTCTTGTCTTTTGAGGTCGGGCACACGCAGGAAGCATGCAATGTCATACCGTCGAACAAGATATTGAAAAATATTGGAAACTATATTTACGACCGGCGTAAAATCAAGTCCTGAATACCTATCCACTTCAAATCACTATGCGAGCAGTTTTGCGGATGCCGCAAAACTGCCCACAGAAAACATACCGAAACGCACATGAGATACACACTTGCTCTTCCTCTCCATCGATTGCATGGATAGGAAGAGCTTTATGCGATGACACTTACTTTCGGCGGCGCAGTAAAACGCCCGCACCGCAAACGCTAAATCCCATGATCAGTGCGACACTGCCGGGCTCAGGGACAGCCGAAGCGCTATTGTTGAGAGTGAATCTTGCGCCAGAGCCGTTCTGTACGAAGATAATCCTTCCGGCAAGATTTGTGTTATCCTTCAGGTGACCCGAAAGCGTATATTCGCTGTAGAAACCCTCGAAATTGGGGTCGTCGAGCACACTGCTCAGACCGCTTCCGAAGACGTTGAGGAGGCTGCTGTCCTGGACGAATATATCGGTGAGTATTTTCCCGCCGCTGAGGTTGAACGTGCTGTTGGCGTTGATGAGCAGATCATGATTGACCGTTCCCCCGCTCATGTTGACGGTAGTGGTATCGTGAGAAACGATGTCGTTACCAACGGTCCCGCCACTGAAGTTGACCGTGCTGGAACCTTGCACATCCAGATTGTAAACGACATTCCCGCCGCTGATGTCGATGGTGCTGGTGTCGGCGGAGAGTATCAAGCCGAGGAAGTCGTTGCTGCCAACGTCGCCGCCTGTCATCTTGATGATACTGCTGTTGTGAACTTCCAGGGCATTGACACTGGCTCCGGGTACGATCTTGATCGTGGGACTTGTAGGGTTGACGCCATTGATATAGTCGTCGAAATTGGCGTAGCCGACGATGGCAGAAAATGGAGCGAGCACCGGGTTAGTAGCGTCGAGGGTAGCATTGTTGGGTAAGAAGGTACTCTGGGCGTTGGCGGCGGGCGCAGCCGTCAGCAGTGATAGGGCAGCCAGGCAAAACAGTGAGCGTAGTGTGTTTACAGACATCAGACAATTCTCCTTTGTGAACAAATCGGGATTTCACGCGCCATAAACCAACGTAAGATTACAGATAAATGAACCTCTTACGCAGTAGGCTGCAGACATCATTTTCGTCGCTGACAGAGCAGCAAGGTTATGCTGCACTGTCAGCAAGGCGGTTCGGGTTGAAAGTTTTGGGGCGGGTTTACTGTGCCCAGTCGCCAGTGGTTTGCAGGCTGATAAAGTTCGTCGAGAAGGCCGGATCCAGAAAGGAGCCATCGGGCTTGCGGGCAGTGTTCAGGAAGGCATCTGGGGCGATACCGCCCTTGCGCGGATCACGAATTTCAGGACAAACGGCATACCGCAATCCGTCATTGCGATTCTGCCTGGTGATATAACCCTTACTGGCCAGATTGTCGAGGTCGCTTGTCGTCTTGATAATCGGGGTTCCGTCGAGCGCGAGCCCATTTTTCTGCGCAAGATCGGCGAGAGCCTTCTTGCCGTCTTTGGTGTTGAAGGCTGCGTCTGTATAGTTGACCCATACATGCAGCCACAGTCCGAGGTTGTCATTGCTGAAATAGCCATTATTATTGGCGTGAATGACGGCTTGCCGGGCATTCGCGAGGCCGAGCGGGTCAGCAGTGCGTTGCGGAAAGATATACTCGACGTATGAATCAGCGATTTGTCGGGCGCGGGTACCGGCAGCGTCACTGGTAAACGCATCAGGCCCGAAGCCAGCAAAGACGGCAAAGTAGGCGATAGAGCCGCTCGCTCCGTATGCGCCGCCATAGTTGAGTATGCGAACGTTACGCTGACTGGACAGGATCGGTGTGTCAATTACGGCATTGGCGCTCGGAGCCTGCTTTCGGCCGACGAGTCTGGCAGGATCGATACCGTTTTGCTTATAGTAAGCATCCGTGAAATCGTAAAGTCGGTCAGACACGTCAGCCCGAACCGCGATGGCGGTGCAAATCAGAAAAAGTGACCCTAAGGTAAGGTGAATCATACGTTTCATTAAGAATGTCTCCCGACAGGAAATACGCGGTGGCATGGTCACCACTGCAGGTTGAAAAACAGAATGGAAAACAGCGCTGCGCCAGACATTGCAGCGAGCCGACTGGCATTCGCATCGTATGGCGGTCTGTCTTTCATTTCTCTGAAAACGAAGCAGGTTTACAGAGGGACTCTGGCGCGTTGCAAACCGTAAAGTGCTGCACCGCTGCGACTTCCTGGGGTTCTATAAGCGAAGTCGCGTTTGAATTGGCATTTAGTTGGGAACGACGATCTGGATTTGCGAAAATCCAATTGGAATCGGAAGTTTTGATACGGTAAGCGCCGTCCGGTGGAAATCGTACCCTCCTTTCATAGCGCGAAATTGCGTCCCCGCTTTGTTGCTGACCCTATTCTAAGGCAGTGGCGTGTCCGGAAACGTGTCAAGAACAAGGAAATGAGCTGTGTAGTGACAAAATCTTCAGTTATGAGCATTCCGTATCTCGAGATTAGGCTTTTTGGCTCGTTCGGCGTCTTGCTGGCAGGTGAGCCGCTCCCGCCGCTGCGCTCACGAACTGAAAAATGGCTGCTGATGCTGCTTGCATTACGCCCGGGTCACGCTGTGGCACGAGAATGGCTCGCTGCTACCTTATGGCCCGATAGCGAGACCGCACAGGGTCTTTACAATCTGCGGCGATCTCTGACGAATCTGCGGAAAGCGCTGGATGGACATGCAGACCTGCTTCTTTCCCCGACTCCGCAGACGCTCTGCCTGGATCGCACACAGGTACGGGTAGATGCGGCAGATTTCGATGTCGCAATAGCTGAAGCCAGCATCGAAAGTCTGGAGCGGGCCGCTGCACTTTATCGGGGGCCATTGATGGAAGACTGCACGGAAGATTGGGCTCTGACTGCCCGTATCGAGCGTGAGCAGGCATATCTCGCGGCGCTCGAGACTCTCGCGGCCCACTGGTCCGCGCATAATAAGCCGGCAGCGGCAGTTCGCTATCTGCGGCTGACGATCGCAGCCGATCCTTTGCGCGAAGCCGCACACGGCGCCTTGATGCAGGCACTCGCCGATTGCGGAGACTATGCTGCGCTCACTCAGGTCTATCGCGACTTACGCCTGCTGCTGCATCGTGAACTCAGTATCGCGCCAGCTGCCGAAACCGAAGCGCTCTACCGGCGACTCCAGCAACAGTCCAAACACGCAGTCCTTCCACCTCCTCTTCCTTCCGCTCAGCCGCAGCGGCGCCTTCAGGTACCTCTGACCAGCCTCGTAGGGCGCGAAGCCGATCTGGCGGATGTCATTAACTGGCTCAAGAAAGCCCGCCTGGTTACGCTGCTTGGAGCGGGTGGTATCGGTAAAACACGCCTTGCGATTGCGGCAGCCGAGGCTGTTGCATCGGACTATCCCGACGGCGTCTGGTTTGTTGAATTGGCATCGCTCACCGATCCGGCGCTGGTGGCATCCGCAATCGCAATCACGCTCGGCGTAAAAGAAGAGACCGGTCGTCCGCTCATGGACACGCTCTCTGCCGCGTTGGCGTCTCGTTCACTCCTGCTGATCCTCGACAACTGCGAGCATCTTCTGGACGCCTGTGCTGCCGCTGCGAACGAACTGCTTGCGAGCTGCCCGGGATTACAGCTGCTGACAACCAGCCGCGAGGCACTGGGGGTCGTTGGCGAGCAGCGCTATCACACTCCCTCACTGATGCTTCCCCCGATCGTCTCGGAGGATCACTCTGCGAATTCTGAGAAGAAAAGTCTGAATTGGCTGATGAGCTATGGCGCCATGCAGCTGTTTGTGGAGCGTGCCACACAGGTCCATCCCTCCTTTCGCCTTACCGCGCAAAATGCGGAATCGGTGCTCGGCGTAGTGCAGGACCTGGATGGGATTCCACTGGCAATCGAGCTGGCAGCAGCACGAGTGCGCACACTTCCCATATCAGAAATTCAAAGTCGCTTGCACGATCGCTTCCGCCTTCTCACTGGAGGCAGCCGCACTGCGCTTCCCCGACAACAGACACTGCGTGCCCTGATCGACTGGAGCTACGACCTTCTAACGGAGCGGGAAAAGAGCCTGCTTCTGCGCCTTTCGGTGTTTGCGGGAGGCTGGACGCAGGCAGCGGCCGAGGCTGTGTGCGCCAATTCAAGAGATTTGAAAGTCCCGGGGGAGAGCAGGCAAAATAAAAACTCCTCGGTTCTCATGGCGGATGAAGTGCTCGATTTGCTGACTGCTCTTGGCGACAAAAGCCTTGTGGTGTACGAGGAGCAGGATGAGGGGCCACGTTATCGGCTGTTGGAGACGGTTCGCCAGTATGCCCGCGACCGCCTTTTAGAGAGCGGGGAGGCAGCAGCGTACCGCAGTCGGCACCGGGATTTCTTCCTCGAAATGGCTGAGTTAGCGGACCATGAGCTGAAAGGGCGCGATCAGGGACAATGGCTGACGCGACTCGAAAGAGAGCACGATAATCTACGCCAGGCGCTGTCATTGTGTCTCGAGGATGGTGAGGGAGGCGAGAGCGGACTGAAGCTCGGGG
This sequence comes from Chthonomonadales bacterium, assembly GCA_038216735.1. Lineage (GTDB taxonomy): Bacteria > Armatimonadota > Chthonomonadetes > Chthonomonadales > Chthonomonadaceae > JBBQPY01. The sequence continues at coordinate 26,454 of JBBQPY010000019.1, read as the reverse complement.
CAGCCTTACAGCGTTTCTGGCAGATACGCGGACATTTCAATGAAGGTCGAGAAACCCTCACCGCACTACTGGCACTTCCAGAGACACAGCAACATACGAAGGCACTAGGAGACGCATTGAATGCAGCAGGGCGGCTGGCTTACGCGCAGGGGGACTATGCTTCCGCTCGTCCGCTGCTCGAGCAGAGTCTGGCTATTGGAAGGGAGCTCGGCGAGCGGCAGAGCATTGCTGCCGCCCTGCTCAACCTTGCAGATGTTACCTGGAGGCAAGGCGACTATGGTTCCGCGCATACTTTGCAGGCGGAGAGCCTGAAAATTAGCCAGGAGTTGAGCGATCTCCACGGAATCGCCAACGCCTTAGCGAATCAGGCGGTAGTCGTCTATTCGCAGGGCGACTATGTCGCCGCGCGTATTTTGCAGGAGGAGAGCCTGGCAATAAAGCGTGCATCAGGGGATCGCCACGGAATTGCCAGCGCCCTGGTCAATATGGGGCTTATAGCCTGGAATCAGGGTGATTATGCCGTGGCAGGTTCTCTTTATGAGGAGAGTCGGGACATATTCAGGGAGTTGGGAAATAAGCAGGGAATCTCCCTGTGTCTCAGCAATCAGGCGCTTGTTGCCTATTCTCAAGGAAACTATATCCCTGCCCGTACTTTGCAGGAGGAGAGCCTGGCGATAAGACGTGAGCTTGGGGATCGCCCCGGAATTGCCAACTCCCTGGGAAATCTGAGCATTTTAGCCCATCTTCGGGGCGACTATGTCTCCTCGCGCGCTCTGCAGGAAGAAAGCCTGGCGATAAGGCGAGAGTTAGGGGATCGCCACGGTATAGCTACTTCTCTGGTCAACCTGGGGAATTTGGCTTCCGATCTGGGCGACTATGATTCTGCGCATTCTTTGTATCAGCAGAGCCTGGAAATAAGACAGGAGTTGGGAGATCGCCATGGAATTGCTCTGTCCCTCAACAACATGGCTTTAGTCGCGTACGCACAGGGCGATTATGGCTCCGCCAATGCACTCCAGAAGGAGAGTCTGGAGATTAAACGCGAGTTGGGAAATCGACAGGGTATCGCTGAATCCCTCGAGGGGATTGCCAGCCTGAACGTCAAATGGGCGAGCTACGAACGAGCGGCGCGACTGTGGGCAGCAGCGGAACGGCTTCGCCAGGAGATCGGTTCGCCTCAGCTGTCCAGCGATCAGGAGGAGCAGGACAATGCTACAGACATTGCCCGCACTGCTCTCGGCGAGGCTGACTTTGCTGCCGCCTGGGCGCAAGGGCAGATTATGACGCTGGAATCGGCCATCGAATATGCGCTGGATAACGCGAGTGTATACACCTGAGCAACTGTTCACCATTCAATCATTGATCTCCCCGTCTAGTCGCGAGGTCTCTTTCGTTTACGCAGAGGAATAGTAAACTTCCCGTGTAGCTATTCACCCCGACTTATTTCTCGCACTTGTAGACATCAGTTGTATCTACTCGCCCTATTCCCGAAGATTCGGGAGAGGAGTCAGGGGTAAGAGTGAATAGTCACTAACCGACGTACCCTTTTCGCTCAAAGTCGATAGCTGCCGGGTTTGATTTGATTCTGGCACAAGGCTCGGACTTCTGTTCAGCCTTGTGCAAACGTAAATTTAATTTGACGATGGGAGCTGTCAGACAGCACGCTATCACAATACGCACCGGCGAGATACTTGCATCTCAGATCCGATGGACCTCCTCTGAGGCTTATCTGCGGTCTCTTACCGAAATCTAAAAACTTGGCGGATGACAGCATTGCTAACCGCTCGAAGGAAGTGTCGGAGCCGAAGCGGAGACCATCGTCAGCAGATCGCCAACCGTGCATCCCGCTTCGACCGGATGGCGTAAGGCCAGCGATCGGTGTACCTCATAGTGGTTACGTCTCCCGTCACGCGTACGCGTGATGATGCCTGCCTCTTCCAGATCGGCAACAATGCGCTGTACGGCTCGCTCTGTAATCCCGACCGTAACAGCCACGTCCCGTTGGCGGAGGAAGGGATCGCGCGCCAGACAGATCAGCACATGAGAATGATTGGTAAGAAAAGTCCAGGCAACCATCGAGGAACCGGTTTTCCGCATCACCATCGTCACAAACCTTTCTCCCGATAAAACACGAAATTATTTTCGTGTTTTATGTAGCACGAATTACGTTTCGCGGTATACTATTAGCGACTACTAATTCGTAATGACCTTAGTATAGCTTACCGTGGGAGGAAAATAATCTTTATGGAACAGACCGCCATCACAGTCGCGTATGGAGACGGCATCGGGCCAGAAATTATGCGGGCGGCCCTCTCTATTCTGCAGGAGGCGGGAGCGCGCCTGGACATTGAATGTATTGAGATCGGGCAAAGCGTTTATGCTCGCGGCGTGACGTCGGGCATCGACCCTGGTGCATGGGACTCGCTGCGACGCACCCGTGTTTTTCTCAAATCCCCGATCACCACACCGCAGGGTGGCGGGTTCAAGAGCCTCAATGTCACCATTCGCAAAAGCCTTGGGTTGTATGCCAACGTGCGCCCCTGTGTGGCTTACGCTCCGTTCATCGCTACCCGGCATCCTCACATGGATGTTGTGATCGTCCGCGAAAACGAGGAAGACCTGTACGCCGGTATCGAGCATCGGCAGACTGACGAGGTCATGCAATGTCTCAAGTTGATCACCCGGCCCGGCTGCGAGAAGATCGTGCGGTATGCTTTCGAGTACGCTATCCAGAATGGGCGCAAGAAAGTGACCTGCTTCACTAAAGACAATATCATGAAACTGACGGACGGTCTGTTCCACAAGGTATTCGACGAGATTGCCGCCCAGTATCCCGACATCGCTAGCGAGCATTGGATTGTGGACATCGGCGCGGCGAAACTGGCGGATACACCGGAAGACTTCGATGTGATCGTGACGCCAAATCTCTATGGCGATATTCTGTCGGATATCGCCGCCCAGATCGCCGGTTCGATCGGCCTGGCAGGCTCTGCTAACATCGGCGAGCAGGGAGCGATGTTCGAAGCTATTCACGGCTCGGCACCCACCATTGCCGGACAGAACCTCGCTAATCCCTCAGGACTGCTGTTGTCGGCAGTTATGATGCTTGTCCATATCGGACAGCCGGAAGTAGCGACCCGTATTCATAATGCCTGGTTATGCACGCTGGAGGATGGAATACACACTGCGGATGTGTTCACTGAAGGCATCAGCCGGGAACGAACCGGAACCCGCGAATTCGCAGCAGCAGTCATCAAGCGGTTAGGGCAAACGCCGAGTATGCTCCCTCCGGTGATCTACGCCGCAAGTACAGAAGCCACCCTGCCAGTTTTCAGGAGCGAGCGCCGCCCGCCCGCGATCAAGAAAATGGTGGGCGTGGATGTGTTCCTGCACTGGCGTGACGGTTCCCCCGATACGTTGGGCCGACTGCTTTCCGCCGTCAATAGCGACGCGCTGCAACTTGTTATGATCACCAATCGCGGGGTAAAAGTGTGGCCTGGCGGGCTGCCGGAGACGTTCTGTACCGATCATTGGCGCTGCCGCTTTCTGACGCGAACGCCTCAAGGCACAATCGAACATACCGACATTCTGGCGCTCCTTCAGCGCATCACCGGACAGGGATTGGACTTCATCAAATGTGAGAATCTCTGCACATTCGACGGTGAGCCAGGGTTCACGCTCGGCCAGGGCCAATAGTTCACGAGAGTGGTCTGGACACGAGACCTCTTTTGTCCTCCTCTGTTCCTGCCAGGGCCGGTACCTGCTTGGCCGCTCGTATCGCGAGCACAGTTCATTGTGAACAAATCTGAAAACTCACTGATAATGTGTCGGCGCGTGACCCAACGTGGTTCCAGAAAACAGTGCGCAGCGGTAGACGAATGGCAAAAGGCTCGAACGCATGTCCAAGCCCTTTACAACAGGAAAATAGATTCGACACCGTCAGCTGTCAGGCGGCACGCAATGCACAGTAAGGACCGGCAGGCATTGAAGCCGACTGCGCGGGGACAGATTTTGCGCGAACCGCTGTGCGGCGGCTGCGCCCACTGTTGCCAGTCTCCATGTGCTTGCGGAGCAGTACACGCGCGCGGTGAATACGCGAACGTACCGTACCAATCGCGCACTGCATCGAATCGGCGATCTCCTGATAAGAACGCTGCTCGACATCGCAGAGCATGATCGCAGCGCGATAGTCTTCGGGGAGCATCGCGAGCGCGTTCTGCAGCCGCTCCTCCATCACCGCGCCGACAACGATTTGCTCCGGGTTGCTGTTTGGCGCGGCAAATTCATGCGCCAGCGGCTGCCCCTCATCGTCGCCCTGCACCGGCGTATCGAGCGAATACATTGGGACACGCTTCTGCCGGCGGCGCATGTCGATCACTCGGTTCGTGATGATGCGGAACAGCCAGCCCTCGAAAGAACGTGTCGCATCGTAGCTGTCGAAATTGTACCAGGCACGGACATACGCATCCTGAGTCACATCTTCGGCGTCGGTGGCGTTACCGGTCAGGCGGTATGCCAGGTTGTAGGCGCGGCGCTGGCTACGCTGAAAAAGCATTTCGAATTCACGCTGCGTACCCTTTGGTGTCTGTGTCATCGTCGCTGTCATTGGTTTCTCCCGCTTCCTTTTCGCCCTGCAAACAGTGCTCTGCATTCTGGCGCCGCAGCCTCGAGGCTGCTCCGCTCAAATCTTCATTCACAGTACTGCGGAGTATAACTACCGGGGATTGTTCTTTATGAACTACTTACTTCCGGAGACCGAGGATTCTGCGCCTCGTCTCTGCGGCTGTCCGCCGCGATCAAACTGTGTATCGCCTCACGTATCGCCTCACAGCCCGCATCCTTGGTCAGAAAACCATCCGCGCCCGCAGCGAGCGCTTGCCCCCGGTGGTGCTCATAGACGCTCATCACAAGGATCCGCACATCATGGTTGCGCTGGCGAAGACAACGCGCCGCTTCTATTCCATCCATGCGCGGCATCTGCGCGTCCAACAGTACCACCTGTGGGTTGAACTGCTGCGACATCAGCAACGCTTGAAGACCATCGATCGCCTCCCAGCGTATCTCCAGTGTCGGATCGAGCGCAACTGCACGGCGCAGACATTCGCGGATAGCTAGATCGTCATCTGCGATCAAAATCGAAATCGTCTGCATCGGATCATTCGCTCCTTACTCTGTGCGCTGCTCATCGCCTTTATACTGCGCTGCCAGGGCGTAGGCACTCCGCAACTCCGATCCGTTAACTCTTATCATCGCCTACGGAACCACTACGTACACTACATTAGCTAGCAGTGATATTATTGCGCAAGGTACAATCGCATTGCACCGGGTATCTCCCCGGTAATTAAAAGTGCTGTCCCCAGTAGAGTCACAAGGGAATTCCCTTGTGCTGAAAGGCGGAGTCGGCTTCGAGGGCGGATAGGGAGGTCTTATCGCCCCTGGAAGCGAAGATCTGCTCCCCGGTATCGATCGCGCTTTGACGCTGAACAGCAGGCTCGATATGCTATAATCCGAGTCGAAACCGATGGAAGCCGTAGTACGATGGAAAGTGATATTTCGTCGGGGAGACGATAGCCAGGCGCACGATAAACACTCCTGACTCGTAAAATAGAGGGGCGAGACAGTAAATTACAGCATAACTACATTTTGATAGAGGGGCAGCTAAAGTGACAGCAGTGATCGATGAGCGAATTGAGAAGAGTACGCAGCAGAGAACAATTATCGACGGGCGACCGGTGGACAGCGATCAAGAGCTCAATGAAGAGCTTGAGAAAAAGGAGGCAGCAGACGCCGACCTGCATGACGTCACGATTATCGGGGGCGGACCCGTCGGGCTGTACGGCGCATTTTATGCGGGTCTTCGCAGCATGAAGACCAAGATTATGGACAGCCTGCCGGAGTTGGGCGGGCAGCTCAGCACACTCTACCCGGAGAAATTCGTCTATGACGTGCCCGGATTCCCAAAGATTCTCGCCCGCGATCTGGCGGCTGAACTCGTCGAGCAGGGCACACGCTTCTCACCGACGATCTGCCTTTCCGAAATGGTGCTGGCGATGGAGCATGAGGCGGACGATACGATTACTATTTCGACGCAGAAAGGCACGCACCGCACCCGAACATTGATTATCGCGACGGGCGCGGGCGCCTTCTCTCCGAAGCGGCTCGGCACACCGGGAGTGGAGGAATTCGAAGATCGCGGTGTCCACTATTTCGTCAAGGACAAGTCGCGTTTTGCAGGCAAACGTCTTTTGATCGTCGGCGGAGGCGATTCCGCGCTCGATTGGGCAATGAACCTCGAAGACATCGCGGAGAGCATCACGCTGGTACATCGGCGCGATGTTTTCCGCTGCCATGAAGAGAGCCTCGACTGGCTGCACAATCGCTCGCAGGTACAGACGCATCTCTGGCATGAACTCGGCAGCGTCGGGGGTAAAGAGGAGATTGAACACGCGATTATTTTCGATAACCGTACGAAGGAAGAGAAACGGCTCGACGTAGATGCCGTCCTCCTCAACATTGGCTTCTCCGCCGATCTCGGACCGATCAAACAGTGGGGTGTCACGCTGCAGGGCAACTATATTCCGGTCGACCAGCACATGCGCACCAACCTTCGCCGCGTCTATGCGGCGGGCGACATCGCGACATTCGATGGGAAAATCAAACTGATTGCGACGGGCTTCGGCGAAATCTGCACCGCAGTCTGTGACGCCAAAACGGTGATCGACCCGAAAGCCAAACTGTTTCCCGGTCACAGCAGCAACATGGATCTATAAGGGATCTGAAACGTTTCTTTCGTGTTCAGTCTCCCAAATATCACCAGTATCCGTGGTAACGCGACGGGTCTGAGCATGCTCGGAATTAGAGTTGAGTAGGAGGATCTCCTCCCTCTACATTTTTTGGTGCCAGCTTATCGACTGCAAAATACACTGCAGCCGATAAGCTGGCAATTTTTACGGTTATTTTCGACTAATTTTTTCGATGTTTTCAAAATGTGCAGGATTCTCGCGCTAAAAGTGCCAATATAGTAACTAGGCTACCAATTTTGCTTCCCCCATTTTCACTGTGGAGGAGTGCGGCGGATCGGCAGAAGCGTCTGCAGCATCCAGTCTGCGCATTTTCGGCATGGTGAACAGGTGCCAGCTTACTCCCACTTCGTGATCGAAATCGTTTGTAACATACATCTCCGGCACCGCCAGAGAGGAGAAACTGCCTCTATGCAACGCACTTTTTCCCTGCACAGGCTTACGTCCGGCAGCCGCCGACGCCCTTTCACGGGGCGCAGCCTGCCGCGCAATGCAATCCTGTTTCCCCTGTCCCTTACGCTTCTCAGCGTCGGGCTTCAGACAGGCGCTTCGGCTCAGAAAGCCTCGACACAGCCCGCCAAACAGACTAGTCCCGCCAAGTCATTGGCGATCGCCCCTAGCGGACCCGGAATAACGCCAACGCCAGTTCCTATCGGAGGGACCAGCGTGCTTCCGAACGTTCTGACCTATCACAACGATCCACAGCGCACAGGTCTCAATTCACTTGAGACTATCCTGACCCCGGCGAGCGTCGCGGGCGGTTTCGGCAAGAGGTTTACGCTGTCCGTGGATGGCACCGTCTATGCACAGCCGCTCTATATCTCGCAGATGAGCGTCAAGAATATCTACTCGGGCGTCACGACCGTGCACAATGTGCTGATCGTCGCAACCGCACACAATAGCATCTATGCCTTCGACGCCGACAGCAACGCCGGTCTCAATGCTGGCCCGCTATGGCATGTAGATTACAACGTTCCCACGCTGGGCATCACACCTGTTCCCAGCGATGACATCACCGATCAGACTGGTACTCCACAGGACGACATCGCTCCTGAAATCGGCGTCGTCGGCACGCCGGTGGCGAAACTCGATGGTAATGGCGGGGGTACGCTCTTCGTGCTGGTGCGCACCAAGCAGGGCAATAACTCCTTTCACTCGCTGCACAGCATCGATCTCACGACTGGTCTCGACAACATCAACTCACCCGCCTACATCGGCCCATCCCCGCCCGACATCGGGCAAGGCGATCAGAAATATCCAGGCAGAGGCGACAACTATCTTGGTCTGAACAACGACGGCAGCGATAGCAACGCGATCTATTTCGACACGATCAACGAAAATCAGCGTCCCGCGCTTGCACTCTCGAACGACGGCTCGCAGGTCTATATTTCCTACGGCTCGTTCAACAGCATCCCGCCTTATCATGGCTGGCTATTCGCCTACAATACCGCGACTCTCACACAGGCAGGCGTTTTCAACACATCGCCCAACTCCGCCAACACCTATGTGATCGGCGATCCGGCAACGGGCGCGGCGATCGATATGAGCGGCTCTGGTCCTGCCATCGATGATGCAGGCAACCTGTATCTGACAACGAGTGCAGGCCCGTTCAATGCGCGCCCTTACAATCCCTCGACCCCAAGCACGGAATACGGCGAGAGCGTACTCAAAATCGATCCGACACAGCTTCCCGTCGTCGATTCGACGCTCGCTGTCCAGCCTAACGCTCCGATTGCGGTCTCTCCGGTAATCGACTCGTTCACGCCCTATAACTACCAGGACCTCTCGGCAACCGACACCGATCTCGGCAGCGGCGGTATCGTCATACTCCCTGACTTGACAACTCCACTCTCCCCCGGCGGCTTGAATCCGGGCGGACAAACCAAATTGCTGGTGGCAGCCGGACGCGAGGGCAAGATATATCTGCTGAACCGCGCAAGCCTCGGCGGCTTCCATGCGGGTGACGATACGCAGATCGTCTACGCACGGCGCGATGCCGTCGGCCCGATATTCGGAGTTCCCGCTTTCTTCAACGGCAACCTCTACTATCATGGCGCAGGGGACGTACTCCGCACCTATCAGCTCAACACGAGCTTTCCTTACCTGACTCCGGGACCGTCCGGCACCTCCGTCTTCGACTTCCCCGGCGCGACGCCGAGCATCTCGTCGAATGGCACCGCAAGCGGCATCGTCTGGGAAATCCAGCCGTTCAACCCGGGACCCACCGACCCGAACTCGATCATCAACGGTACGACCTATGCGGTGCTCCACGCTGTGGATGCGAGCAATACCAACGCTCCCGAACTGTTCAGCAGCTATACGCTCGGCGGCAGGAACGACATCGGCAGCTATGTGAAGTACAGTGTCCCTACGGTCGCGGGCGGCAAAGTCTATGTGCCGGGTATTTACAATGGCGTCAACCAGATCGTCGCATTCGGCCTGAAAACACCACAGACGAGCCAGGGCGACCACTACCTGATTGCGGGACCCGTCGTCCATCTCGGACTGCCCGAAGGCGCACCCGCTCCCCTCTTCATAGTAGACAGCGGATTCCCGCCGTTCTATTCTGTGCAGGCAAAGAGAAGCTACAACTACTCTGTCTCGTCGCTTGATGTCAACAATCAGCCGAAAAAGATCAATGCCACACTGCAGATGGTGCTTCTGAACCTCAATACCGGGGCACGCAAGGTACTGCGTGGTATCAAGTTCAATGATCAGTCACAGGTGATCGTCAACCAGGCAATGCCCGTCGGAGCTTACCAGTTGATCGTGCAGGACGATCAGGGACACACCGATACGAGCGGAGCTAACAACCCGAACATCGTCTCCTACTTTACGGCGTTTGGTTCACAAAACAATGGCGTCGATCACATGACTGTGCGCGTTCCGCCGGCTGCTAAAGAAGGGATATTCGTCTCGATCCAGGTGCAGACGTTCTCTTCCACCAACTCGCCGTATTTCTACTCTGCCCAGATGTCGATCTACGATACATTGCCAGACGGACGCCAGAACTTCCAGATGCCTGCGGATTCGAATGCAAAAGACCTGACGCCGCCCTTCGATCCGACACCAAACGGGGGTCCATCCTCCACTACGGGTCTCTGCTACGAGTACCAGAACGGTTTCTTCGACTACTCGCTGCAGGCGTTCAACAACTTCTCTACGCTTTCTAACCCGGCAAATCGGTTCTATGCGATCTACGGACCGAACGGTCCCGTCACCAAACAGAACTTCATCATTCAGCTGCACGGGATCGGTAAGCACGTGATCATCGTCCACGAGCAGTTCCGGGGCGCTGGCACAATGACAGCAACCGGCGTGGTCAACGTTACGCCATAACCCACTCTGACACACCTGTAAAGACTGCCGCCCTCTCTCCTCATTAGAGGAGAAAGGGCGGCAGGAACACGCTGTGGGCTGTAACAGTGCCTCCTTACCGAGCGATGTGAGAGTAAAAGCAGTGTCCGGATAAGCCTGGATTGCGCGGAAATCTGCGTGTTCCGTTATACAAAATGAGCCGCCTACCCTTTCGGGATAGGCGGCTCATTTGCTGTTTCGCTTCAGGGAGCGATCAAATTCACGCTGCGGAGCAGTTCGGTATCCGCCAGGATATCTAATGTGGCGCCTTCCGCCGCGAGCGCATGCTGTTCGCTAAAAACGAAGGCACGCGAAGCGAGTTCCGGCACAATGCGTAGATCATGAGTCGCGAGAACGAGCGTTTTTCCAGCTGCGTGCAGCTGCTGGAGCAGCGTAACGATCGCCTGCTGCGAACGGGGATCAAGCCCGGCTGTCGGCTCGTCGAGCAGCAGTACATCAGGGTTAATGGCCAGGGTGCCGGCGATCGCGACCTTCTTTTTTTCGCCGCCACTCAACTGATAGGGTGCACGATCGAGCAGGTGGGCAATACTGAGCAGAGTTGCGACATCCGAAACGCGCTGCTCGGCTTCTCCCGGAGCCAGACCGAGGTGCAGCGGACCGAAAGCGATGTCTTCACGCACTGTGGAGGAAAAGACTTGCGCGTCCGAATCCTGAAAAATGAAACCGACTCGCCGTCGAAAGGTGGCATTCGTCGCTGTATTTCTCAGCGCCGTTTCCGTCAGCCGTACGCCGAATGCATCGATATGACCCGACTGAGGGAACAGCAGCCCGTCGAGCATCTTGATCAGTGTACTCTTCCCACAGCCATTCGCGCCAAGCAGGGCAGCGCTTTCGCCCCGTTGAATTTCGAGCGAAATGCCGCTCAGAGCCTGTACGTCCCCATGATAGGCGAAGCAGACATCTTCGAGACGGTAGATAGTTCGGTCCGTCGAAAGAGGGATTTCTGAATCAGGCATGAATACCTGCGTAGAGTCGGGAGAATTGTAAGCTCATAGGAGGTTGCTGAAAAGAAGGTGGGTGAGAAGAATAAGGCTTCAATGACAGGCTCATAAATGTCCGCCGACAAAAGCCATTGCCGCAATGCCGCACATGCCCGCTGTCCAGAGTGCGTCTGCAGCACGCCACCGTACAGACGATAGCGGGAGTGGTACTCCGGTGTAGCCCCGCGACAACATCGCGGAGTGGACTTCCTCCGAAAAGGCGAGTGTTCTGCCGAAGAGCACGCCGATGCTCTGTCCGACAAAGTGACGTCCGGACGAATTTCCGTTCGCACCAGCGCTCACTGTTCTGCTGCGTCTGGCGGTGAACATTTCGGACGCAGTCTGGAAGAGCAGCGCGAGATAGCGGGTCGTCATCGCCAGGAGCGCAATAAACAGGGCGGGAACCAGGAGCGCACGCAGAGCCTGGAGGAGTGAGGTGCGCCCTGTCGTCATCGTAAGCAGTGCAGCGAAAGAGACCTCGACCCCGACACGCAGCGTGAGTACGAATGCCGCAAGCAGTCCAGGTGTAGTGATCGCAAGGTACGGCCGATGCCAAAGCGCCAGCAGTTCATGACCCGGTGTGATCGGACTGAGTGCGGCAGGCAGCGCGATCGCTCCGACGAAAAGCGGTATCGACAGCCAGATGCGGCGCGTCATTGCGGCGACGGGCAGTCGGGAGACGATTGCAAGTGCGATAGAGACGGCGTAAAGTAAGAGCAGTATCAGTGGCCGGTGAGCGGCTGCGGTAACGAGCATCAAAGCTCCGAAAGCGAGCACTTTCGCGCGTGGATCGAGGCGCTGTAGTAAGCCCGGCTGCAGTGCATGTGCTTCAGAAAGAAGGGCGGTCGCAAGGGAAGCTGTCAGTTCTGAAAGTGTGCGTTCGAGAAACGGGCTCTGCCGGAGAGTTTCAGCCTCGGCAGCCGATGCAGTTTCATCGGAGGAGCGCAGCATCCATTCGGGCAGTGTCAGCCCTGTCTCAACGCCTTGGTCTCCAGCGGCAGCCCCATTTTCGCCGACTTGCACTCTTGACCCGAGCGGCTCTGTCGTATTGATTCTATGCCCTCCAACGGGGCTGTCTCGATCCGAATCGTCTCCGTCGCCAGCTTCAGTATCTTTCTCATCACGCTTTGTCAGCAGACGACCTCCCGCCAGCAGAAGCACAGAGATCGTGCCGACGCCGAGCGCCGCAGCGCCGGCGTAGCCGATGCTGCCTCTGCTGCCAGCGTAGTCCTCAAGTCCTGGCAATCCTTTGTGCGTGTGTTCCTGCGCTGCAGCATATTCCGCGGGCAGGTACTCCTGATGCAGCAGTCGCGCCGTCTGCGCCTTCAGCCCCTCTGCATTCCACTCACCCCACGCTTCGCCTTTCGCCAGCAGTCCGAGCGGAGTCAGCAGCACAACCACCGCCATCACCAGCCAGAGCCTCCCGCGATTCAGCGTGCCGAAACGAGATATACGCGGCATTTCCAATGCGGAAGCGGCGTAGAGTGCGTAGCCAGCCGTCTGCAGATAGCGTACGCCCAGAAAAGTGACGACTGCCTCAGCGGGACCGGCGATAAGCAGATGGGTACCCAGCATTGCAGGAAGTGTGATCTGAGGTCCGAAAGGAAAATAGAGGGCATGGTGCGCCGCATCGTGATAGAGCAGAGGCTGTATTCCCAGCAGCAGTGCGACGACCACAGCCGCTGCGTTTAACCCGACGAAGGCGCCTGTTCCGGCGGCGAATGCTCTGCGGGGTGCATTGGAGGGACAGTTTCCTGCGATCAGTCGGTAGACCGCAGATCCGACGAAAGGCATCACGAAAGCCATCGTCAGACAGTTTGTGCCGTAGGCGAGAAGCCCCCCATCCCCGAAAAAAAGCGCCTGAATCGCGAGCGCGGTCGAGACTCCCAGTACCGCTGCCCAGGGATCGAGCATTACCGCGAGCAAGGTTCCCGCTACAGGATGCGCTGTCGTGCCGCCTAGCGCGGGAATATTGAACATCATCACCGTAAAGCAGAACGCCGCACCCAGGGCAAGCAGTGGCATCTGCCGTGTACCGAGTCGGGCACGGACATGCCGCGCCGCTGCCGTCCAGACAGGCAGCATCACGACCGCCGCAGCCACGGACGTTGCCGGACTAAGTACGCCATCCGGTATGTGCATTTCCCCCGCTTCCTCCCAGACTTAGACTTGCTTAAAATGAAAGAATGTAGTGTATGGTAGCATACCCGCCGTGTTACCGCAACTTCCGAATTTCCAGAAAGGATACTACCCTGAGCCGCGTCTGACTTTCCGCCGATAATCGAGTTCAGCATACTGAGCGGAGGCACGGAAGCAGCCGACCAGAGCCGGACGGGAACCAGAGTTCCATACTATCCGAGGAGATAGACCCGTGGCAGCACAAAACAGCGCAGGGATTGCGCACCACCCAACCAACCCGCTTCAGCAGATGACCGCCGCACGTGAATACACGCGGCGTTTCCGCAATTTACTCACGGAACTTCGGCTTCAGCCGGGGATCCATCAGCGTATCGAGGCTGCGCTCACTGAGTTTTCCGACGCGCATCCGAACGTTCGCGCCTCTTATATTTCGCGTAGTGTCGATGAAACGTACTTTCAGGACGGAGCATGCGGCTGGGAGGCACAGGCACGTCCGAAACTGCAGGGCATCGCGCTCGAAGGCGAAAACATGTTCGAGTTTCTCGCCTTTTCGCATGGTTTGCGGATGCACACTACGCCGATCGCCACCATTATGAATGTCGAGGAGCTCTGGCTCGAAGCCGCGCCCGCACAGCCGTTCGTGCTGCGAGTCTGCCTCTATCATAGTTTCCCCGCAACAACGATACTCTATGCGCCGGATCCAGAGAGCCAGGAAGAGGCGATCTCGTTCATCAAACGACTCAAGTTTCTCCGTGGGTTTTAAGATCGATCAATCACCATGCCAAGACCAAACAGTCAGCGCATAGATAGGCAGCCGAGCAATCTATCGACATCATCAGTCACAAGATCGGGCAGACACTCCGCCGATAAGCCGGCTGATGACACACCCAGACTGCGGCTGCTCGAAGCGGAAGTCGAACATCTGCGCGACGAACTCGCGCAGGCACGTCACACCGATTCGCCTCCCGGATCAGTGTACCCTCTCTCTGTACTTCCGGAGAGGGCATCCGGTTCCAACGGAGTCCTCTGGGCAGCGCTCGGCTTCTGTGCCGTCGCCCTGCTCTTCGCTATTCTAGCCGTTCTCTATCACGGGTAAGAAGCTGAGGCGGATTCATCCTCAATCACGGACATGGGGCACCAGCCCCAGCATACATTTGCGATGTCCCATACCACGGAATGGACCAGCTTATAGCTCCGTCGGATAACTCCAATGATTTACCGTGCAGAGTCTTTCGGCAGCTAAATGCCGACTTCTTTCAGGCGCCCGAGCTGAGCGCGCGCTTCTGGTCTACCTGGTCATCGAGTGCGGCAATGACGTTCGTCACAACACCGGCCCAATCCCCGGCATGCGACTGCCGAAATAGCCGCATCGTCGGATACCAGGGCGTATCGTCACGATCGAGCAGCCAGCGCCAGTCGGGAACATACGGCAGCAGCGTCCAGACGGGCACACCGAGCGCACCCGCGAGATGTGCGACGGATGTATCGACGGTTATCAGCAGATCGAGCGCGGTCAGCGCGGCGGCTGTATCCGTAAAGTCCTCCAGCTCCCTCGATAGGTCCGTAATTTCATACCCTTGAGGAAACGGCGTAATTTGCCCCGCAGCCGCGCCCTTTTGCAGACTGTACAAAACGACTCCCGGACACTCTCGCAACGGCAGAAAGTCCGTCAACGTCATCGAACGACTGCGATCATTTTTATTATCCGGACTGCCTGCCCAGACGATCCCAACTCGTAACCCATCGGATGTCGAAATCATCCGCGTTCGCCAGAGCGCGGTTTTCGACGGGTCTGCTGTCAGATAAGGGATTTCAGCAGGGATGGTATCGATAATCGTGCCGAGCAGACAGGGCAGGCTCATCAGGTGAACGTGCAGATCGTAGTTGCGAGTCGGCAGCGAGCCATCCGCAGGACGGGCAATCACCAAGTCTGCTCCCTCGATTCCCTGCAGCAGCTTCGCGAGCAGGGGCTGGCACTCCAGAATGATCGTCCCGCCCAAGGCCTTCACCTTCGGCAATAACCGCACGAATTGGATTGTGTCGCCCAGACCCTGTTCGGCACAAACCAGCAGGGTCTTGCCCTGGAATTCGCTGCCGTCCCAAACGGGCTTCGTACTGGATTTCAACCGCGAACCATCGGTATGCACACGCCATTCGTACTCTCGCCAGCCCTCTACAAAGTTCCCCTGTTGCAGCAGCGCGAAAGAGTGATTTTTGTGCGCGGCGGCATGGTCGGGCTGCAGCGCGAGCGCGGCGCGATAGCTCCTTACTGCCTCATCGGGGCGCAGCAGCGAGGTAAGCGTGTTGCCGAGATTGAAGTGAGCGGCGGCGAAATCCGGACGAGAAGATACCGCTTGTCGATAACAATCAACTGCCTCTTCAGCCTGACCGAGTACCAGAAGCGTACCCGCGAGATTGTAGTGTGCATCCGCATAGTCGGGTTGCAATGCAATCGCACGGCGATAACTCGCTGCCGATTCTTCCATTCGGTGGAGCATGTGGAGAGCGTTGCCGAGATCGCACTGTACGGACGCGAGATCGGGAGCCAGCGCAAGCGCGCTTTCGAGTCGCTCCGCTGCCGCCTCCCAGGCTCCGCCCGCCCGTAACTGACCGCCTGCCGCAGCAATCCTGCCTGCAATATACGCGCGCAGAGGCGCTGCCAGCAGCCCGCTCTTTTCGACATGCCACCGCTCTGGTATCAGACGCTCGACCAGTACATCCAGCCTGTCCTGTGCCCCGGCATAACCCGGTGAGCCCAGCGTGGCGAGATAGAAGCTCGTTGCTGCCTCCGCGTGTCGGTTCTGCGCTTCCAGCACTACGCCCAATTGAAAGTGCGCGTCGATTCGCGTCGAGTCGTACGCGATTATTTCGCGGCAAGTCGCTTCTGCCTCGGGTAACCGCCCGCTGAGAAGTAAAGTTTGGACTCGCTGCATCGGTGATGACTTTCCTCTAGACAGGTTTTCAAGCGCCGGGTTTCACTCGATAGGTTCTTCTGAGTGCAGCAGATAGACATAAAATTAGCTGCGGAGCAGATCGAGACGCTGCCAGTAGTCCGGAAAGGTTTTGGCAACGCAGCCCGGATTTTGAATCGTAACACCGGAGCGTACCAGTCCGATCAGCGCAAAGCTCATCGCGATGCGATGATCGTCGTAGGTTTCAATTTCGACTGTGCCGAAGGTTGATGTATCGACTGATGACATTGTCTTGGCTTGCAGTGCAAGATCGGGATGAGGATAGATTGTATAGCCGTCGGCACGCTCCTCGACCCCCACGCCCAGTTTGCGAAGTTCGGTACAGACTGCGGCAATGCGATCACACTCTTGATGCCGCGTATGCGCCAGACCATGGAGCACGGTCGGCGAGTTGGCGAAAGGCGCGATTGCTGCGAGCGTCGGCGCGGTATCGGATATCGAGCGCATATCCCGTTCGATGCCGCGCAGAGCGCCCGGTTTCGGACCGGCGACGGTCAAGCCGATGTCGGATTCTGCGACCGTGCAGCCCATCTCTGCCAGCGCTTCCTTTGCGAAGCGCACATCGCCCTGCAGCGCGTCAGCATCCAGCCCGCGCACAGTTACCTTCCCCCCGGTGAGCGCTGCTGCAGCGAAAAAATAGGACGCGCTCGAAGCGTCCGGCTCGATCATATACGCGCTCTGTGCCCTGTACTTTTGCCCGGAACCCACGTGAAACCAGCTTCCCTCCGTCTCGACCTGCGTGTTTTCTTCAGCATCGATTCGGGCTTTCGCTGCGGCTCCTGCCTGCATCGCAGTTCCCGTCCCCGATTTCGTAAGTACACCCCACTGCACCATCATCCATCGCGTCATATTAATATATAATGGGCGCAGACTACCTACGATTTCGAGTCTCAGATCGGATTGTGCGTAGGGTGCAACCATTAGCAGAGCGGTCAGAAACTGGCTGCTGGCATCGGCGCGAAGCGACACCGATCCGCCCGACAATCCGTTCTCTGCCATAACGATCAGTGGCGGACAACCAGTTCCCGCCTCCGATATCGCCGAAACGCCCAGGGTTTCCAGCGCCTCCAGAAGATCGGCCTGCGGACGCTCACGCATTCGTGACACACCATCCAGCCGGTAGGGTCCTTTACCGAGTGCGACAAGCGCCGTCAGGAAACGCATCGACGTGCCAGAATTGCCGACAAAAATGTCTGCCGATGACGCGGGAATGCGCCCACCCTGCCCCTGCACGGTGACAGTTTCTGCCCCGCTATCGACTGCGATCGAAAAGCCCAGTATGCGCAGCGCCTCGATCATCACCTCCGTGTCCTCGGCAGCGAGCGCGCCATGCAGAGTCGAGACGCCCTCAGCGAGCGCCGCTAGAATCAGCGCACGGTTCGTGATGCTCTTCGAGCCTGGCACTGTCAGGGCGACATCGGGCACATGGTCGAGTGGCACAATTGTCAGCGTTTCGGGATAGTGTATTGGCATAGAGTGTATTTGTGTTGAAACGAACTGGCATCGATTACGAGTGGCTGCGAATCCTGCTGGATTTTACTACAGAAGGTCGTTTGATCGATTCATCGAAAACGACAGCGTTGCTGGAAGCGAGCGAGGTCTTCCATCGTATTGATATTCTCAAAACTTTTACATTCGGGATCGACACGGCGAAGAACGCCCTCACCGACACGCTTGACGCTCAGCAGCGATACAGCCTCACGTGCCGCCCGTTTGCCGCTCTCCAGAAATGCCATCAGCTTGGGTTTGGACGTATGGCTGTAGACACCGCACAGCGGCTCGACAAAACCATTGATCTCGGGCAGAATCGCATCGTAGGGCGGTGTTGCGGCTTTATGGAGCAGTTCCAGCACTGCGACACTGATATCGGGCATGTCACACGCGACAACATAGTGGTAGCCATGCGGAAGCGCCATCAGCCCGGTCAGTATACCCCCGACAGGACCCGTATCGGGATAGAGGTCGGCAAGCAGACGTCCGCATGGGATACTGTATTTATCGGGCATATCGACGACGACGATTATATCGGTCGCGACAGTCAGCATCGTACAGATGGTATGCTCGAGGAACGTCATGCCATTATGTGTCAGCATCGCCTTATCCTGTCCCATGCGGCTGCTTCTGCCGCCCGCCAGGATAATCGCGCCAACAGGATCGTCCGCCATACCTGTCTAACTGCCTTCTTGAAATGTAGCATTGAAACTGCAGAGCAGAGATGTAAGTCTTACTGCTGCGAGGCAACAGCCACGCGAACTTACTGAAATTATAAATGACACGTATCTTAAATCGCCAATCTAATTATAGTCTGGTCTGTCGGAATCTTCAACCGCGAATCGAGTAACTGATGAAATAGAATCGAAAACAGCCCAAAACCAGCGGCAATCACTGCTGTCATTCGGACTGAGAACAACAATACAAAAAAGGTAACTATTTCCCTCACCTCAAACTCCTCTCACGGAGCTTCGAAAAGAGGGGAGTGGATGCAGATATTCTGCCTGTAAGTACGAAACTGAAGAAAGGGTGAATGAATGCCAAAAAAGAAGGACAATAGATTGTCCTTCTTTTTGCTTGATTTGAGGCATCAAACTTGATTTGACGCCTCCAAAACGTTTGATACAAGACTTTTAGCGGCTGTGAGTCACGGCTTCGTCGAGAATAATCTCTTTGTTCTCACCGAGGTTCGCTGGCTTGCCGGTTGCCAGCGCCTGTATGAACCCAACCACTTTGACCACCGCGCTATGTGGGCTGTCCCAGTACTCCGCCTTCTCTACCGAAACACGGAGCAACGCAAGATTCGGATCGTCCAGACCGTCCGGAAACCACGCTTTCAAAACGGGCTGCCAGAGCTCTTTAATTTTGTCTTTATCGCGCACGATTTGCGCGGTGCCAGAAACGGAGACGTACAGATTGTCGTCTTTGCCCGAATAGTTCAAATTGACGCGCTGATTGTTGCTGATCTCGTGTGCTTTGCCGGACTCGGCAGAGGTGAAAAACCAGAGATCCCCATCGAAATCGACTGATTGTGTCGCCATCGGACGACTGTGCAGTATGCCATCTGCTTCGACGGTCGTTAGCATCGCAATACGGATTTCCTTGATCAACTCACCCAGTTTCTGAACTGGGTCGCCCGACTTCTCGATCGTAATCGCCATTGGTTCACTTCCCCCGATAACACATTTTTCTTTAATTCATCCACATTCGCTTAGAAATCTGCGAAGTGACTCCTGAAAAGACGTGTCAATCGAAGCCGTGTTCCGGCGCTTTGTGCTCTCGAGTTTTATTTCATTCCGCCAGATTAGACGTGTTGATCGACCAAAATCTGATTTCCGTCCGGGTCTACTGCCATGAAACTGGCGGGTCCAGTCGCAGTCTCATCCGCCTCTGTGATCAGCGTGACGCCCTCGACTTTCAGCTTGTGCTGCAGCTCACGAACGTCGGTAAATGCGCTCAGATTGTTCGCGTCACTGTCCCAGCCCGGATTGAATGTCAGGATGTTTTTTTCGAACATTCCTTGAAACAGTCCAATTACGCTGCTGCCGTTCTTCAAAATGAGCCAGTTTTGTGCTGCGTTTCCTGCAAAAGACATGAAGCCGAACTTCTCGTAGAACTGTCTCGATGCCTCGAGGTCCTTGACCGCCAAACTGATAGAAAATGCGCCGAGTTCCATATGACTGCTCCTTGTAGTATGTCGTAACGCAGCCAAATATTCAGTGAAATTACGATCTCGAATATCGTTACGATTCCGTGACGTACTCTACGAATATCGAATCGTCCTTAAGCAACAACACACACGAAATCAGATTCGGAAATAGCGGGGACATATAATTGCGTGATTGATGGGAGACAGCCACTCAACCGCAGGCTTGCAGGACAGACATCAGTCCGCTCGGTATCGTGCGGCATAAAACACGCCGGGCATGTCGAGCAAAACTCACTGCCAGAATTGATAGGTCGGGAGTTCGCGAATGATGCCATAGATGTTCCAGAGGCTGCCGACAGCGAACTGACCGAGCATCAGCCCGACGAAGAATGGCAGACTACGGTGAAAGCCGCCCCTGCCGCCATAGCGCAGGATCAGTACCTTACATATCCACGCGAGAAATAGCGGCCCCCAGACCAGATTGATTTCCCATGAAGACGTAACGGCGTAAGCGAGCGGATGCAGCGGCCACCAAGGCAGACGCACACGCAGCCACTGCAACAAAAATGCAAAGCCCAGCCCGACAAGAATTGCCAGCAGTTCGGGCAGTTTGCCCAATTGTGGGGATTTCAGCCATGGTGTCAGTGTGTCGAAGGCTTCCGCGCCAAAACTCAATCGCGATTTTCCCTCAGCGCCATAGCTGTACATAAGATGCAAAATCACCCAGAACGCAACGAACACGCCAACCGTGCCCAATCCCAGTAGAGCGCCGTTCCACTTGCGGTAGTCCGAGTGGGACTGCTCCGCCAACTTGTACGCCTCCAGTTGGTGCGGCATCGGATGCCCTCGGTAGGCACGATTGAACCAGAAGAAGAGGGCAAATGCCGTCAAGTTGTCGGAACTGAACGCCTTAGAACCGGCGACGCGCGTCATGACCATCTCGGGACCGGTGAAATGAAGGTCGTGTATCGGGGTACCGAGTTCGGCGCGCATACGGGTAATCGCAAGCGCAAGCGCGAAATACATCAGGAAGAACAGTACCGCGACCCACCAGACCATGCCGAGATAGCTGGAGAACGCAACCAGAATTACCATACCCCCGAAGATGCCGATGAGAGCCGTACGGTAGCGCATTGGCTCGCGACTATCGTCGATGTCGGATTTTTTACCGAGGGCGCAACGCACTACGTCCCTGATGTACGTGCGGCTGATCCAGATCGAGTAGAGGCAGAATGAGATGTACGCGCCGAAGGACTGGTTCTCCGTGTAGGGTACTCGCGGGTCCTGATCGTAAGCCATTGCAACCGCGAACACATGCTGAAACTTCCAGAACCAGTAGAAAAACACGCATGAGAAAAGGAAGTCCACCGGCATGAACATCCCGAGCCCGATCATGAACGGATAAAACGAAATTGGTGTCCAGCCGATCGCGTTCATGGGCTTGTTGGGAAAGAAGGGGGCGATGTCGATGAAGCTCTGCCCGAAGCCCGGCGTTAGAATCGTCGGGATGCTGGGGTAGTAGTAGTTGAGACTGTTGATCATGTCGATACTGCCGGCGATCAGGCAGCCGATCCAGAAAAGCCGGTTCCGAAACAGACCCTGCGGCTGAAACGCCTGCTCGCTCGTGATCTGCAGAGGGAGCTGTACGATCGGATAGGTGAGGCGCTCATTGTCCGTCCACTGTCGGCGCAGAACGGCGTTGATACAGAGCATCATCATCAGGAGGATCGAAACGAATGCCGTCCAGATCAGTACGACTGGCAGCCAGGGAATCAGATATTTCAGATGCCAGAGGCTGTCGTTGCCGAGATAGTAGCCTTTGTAGACCTCGGGATTGGAGACGAACAGCGGAGAGCGCAAGTGCGGGTTGATCAGCTTCGCCCAGTCGTTGGTCGTGTTCGCGTGCATGAATGTCCAGGAAAGCATCGGAACGAATACCTGGAGCATATCATGCCCGCAGACGCACGACCCGATACTCAGCACGGAGTAGACGAGCAGCAGTTCGCCGCGCTCGAGTTTCCAGCGTGGAGCATACCGTCCGACGGCGCGGTTGATGAGCGTGAGGCAGAGCAGAATGAAGACGGTGTTGAAAAACAGGGAGATCGTTGTCGGGTGGGCCGAGTAGCGGATAACTTCCATCTGCACGACCCAGTAGGCATTGATCGGCAGCAGGATCAGACAGATCAAAACGGATCGCCAGGTGACAGCGCGAGTATAGGCGCGAGGCTTGGCATCCTGATCGGACTGGATTTCTGCCTCAGTCAATTTGTTCTGCGCCATTGCCATTCGTACGAGTTCCTCGCTTTGTGTGTTGGAATAGAACCATTTGTTCGCCCTCTTTACCTCTGATTCCTCTTACTGGCAGGAAATTCGCTTCCCGATGCAGAACCCTCTTTCACACTTTTCGGTTTATTTTCACACTCTGGAGCTACACTTTCATTATGATTTCGCGTTTCGATAACAATCGTTCTAACAATCGTTCTCGTCGCAGCAACCGCTTCCATCACATCGACAGTTTCTTGAATATTAATTTTTTTCATCGTATCACGTGCGGCTATCGCACCGCAATGCCGCTGCTGGCTTTCTGCACGCTCATCGCTCCACAAAATGCCGCCTTCGCACAGCCAGCCCCCACCGGCAATACGCGCACGATCCATACCGATCTGCCGAAAACAGATGTTCCGTTCGAGCGTTATTTTCAGCAGCCCTTCCTGACGGGCACACCGCCGACCGACATTCGCTGGGCGAAAGATAACCGCCATATCGCGTTTCGCTGGAACCCGGCAGGGTATCGTATGCGGGATATTTACGTAATGGAAATGCCGAACGGCAAGCCAGTTCGTCTGACAGACGGCGCGAAAATTCCTCGAATTGCCAGACAGGATGACGAGCGAACGGAGGAGCAGAAAAAAGAGGAGCTTCAGTATGATGGCGGTCCTGGTGCGCCGATCTGGTCGCCGGACAGCAAAATGATACTGTTCGGCTATCGTGGCGATATTTTCGAGACGGCTGCCGACGGCAAATCCACCCCGCGTCGCCGCACGATGACCTCCGAAGGCGAAGGAGATATTCAGTATGCGCCGGACGGCAAGACGATCTCTTTTTCACGCGGGGGCAATGTGTTTCTGCTCGATGGACAGAGCGGCGATGTTCGCCAGCTTACGACCGTCTCGAAGGCAGGCACCTCTGTCAGCGGCTACGACTGGTCGCCGGACAGCAAAAATCTGCTGATCACCTGGGCGGACTCCAGCGGCGACAAGACGGTGATCATCCCCGATTATACGAAAGAAAGTGTCGAGGCAGGCACGCGTAGGCGTGGGATCGTCGGGCAGTCTCCCAACGTTCAGAAGGTCGGCATCGTGTCCGCTTCGGGGGACGGCATCATCAAATGGGTGAATGACCTCGCGCCGAACTTTTATAACTATGGCACGGACTGGTCACCCGATAGCAGCCGAGTCGCGCTCAGCGAAATGGGCGGCGATTTCAAGTCATGGCGGCTGCGCGTTTTCGATATCAAGACACTTAAACCGCTGCAGCTGACGCAGGAGAAATCGACTCGGTTCATCAACGACTGGCGTCCGGTACGCTGGAGCCTCGATAACGAAAGCATCTACTACGGTTCCGATCAGGACGGCTGGCGGCACGTGTGGAAAATCGGCGCGCACGGCGGCAATCCACAGGTCCTTACGTCAGGCAGCTATGATGTCGCGGGTTTCGACCGTCCCGAAAAGAGCGAAAATCTTCTTATCGAGACGACGGAAAAAGACCCGCTCGACCTGCGCGTCTACTGCCTCAAACCGGATGGATCGAAGATCGAACTGACGGGTACGCTTCCGGTCGAAGCGCCGACTTTTGCCGACAACGCCGGCCTTCATGGATCCCATCCATCGGAGGATGGCAAGCACGTGATACTCGATGCGCAGGATCGAACGCACCCGCCCGACATATACCTTGCCGAAGTTCCCGAAACGTTTCCTGCCAAGATAGCTGTCAGCTCGGGGAGAGCGAAAATTGAGGCGAAAGTCAATGAGCCGAAGCGGCTGACTGTCTCGCAGCTGCCCGAATTTGCGAAAATCAAGCTCGTCGTACCACAGGAGATAACCTTTACTGCACTCGACGGCAAACCGATACACGCGCTGCTCTGGCTGCCCCCGAACCTCGCTCCCGGCGCAAAGTGCGGCGCATTTCTCGCCAATATGTATGCGGACAGCGCGAAGAACCGCTGGGGTGGATCGCTTGAATCGTATGCGGCGGCAGAACTCGGTATGGTCGTGATGGCGGTAGACTTTCGGTCGAGCTGGGGCTACGGTGCGGATTTCGCGACGGGCTACTACAAATCGCTCGGGCAGGTCGATGCCGACGAAGCGGTGGCGGCAGCGAACTATCTGAAGGCGCGACCTGAGGTCGATCCGAACCGCGTCGGGCTATGGGGCTGGAGCTACGGAGGCTTCCTGACCGAAATGGTGATGTTCACGCGCCCCGGCACGTTCGCGACTGGCGTTGCAGTGGCGCCGGTCACGGATTGGAAGCATTATAACGAGTGGTACACGCGACATAGACTCGATGAGCCCAAAGAGGCGGAAGACGCCTATAAAAAGAGTTCGCCGATCAACTTCGCGGCCGGTCTGCAGGGCCATCTGCTGATGGTACACGGCATGCAGGATGACAACGTACTGTTCCAGGACACGGTGCAGATGACGCAAAAACTGATCGAGGCGGGCAAAGATTTCGATGTAGCGTTCTATCCTAAGGATGACCATGGCATCGGACGCGACGATAGTCGCGTTCATGTCTTCCGTCGGATTTATAAATATCTGTTCATGTGGCTGGGGTAAGATATCTCTCTCCTTCTCGCTACCATTTGTACATCCTTAGGGAGAAGGGGTCGGGAGATCAGGGCTGCCAGTCAGAACGATATGACTGGCGAAAGCGTCCTTCGAAAGAGATAACAGTAGTTGAAAACCACCGTCTCAAGTGGCGTTTCGCCAGTCTTCCTACGGATGGGAAATGGCGCTGTGTCCGTTCTCAGCCCGGGAAAGTGGGTTTCGCATTTCCAGACTGGGACTTCAGTTCCGTGTGTCGCGAGCGAGGGCGTATCCAAGATTTCTAGTTTTCAATGCAGGCTTAAGACAATCATTACACGATGTTATAGTTCGTGACATTTTTCACAACTTAGCTTCTAAAAGCGTCTTTTTCTGCCGCAACCGGGGTATAATCAAACGTAGAACAAAGTGAAGATATATCTGACGTCAGCAAATCAAATTGAAGTCTGACTCGCCATGCACAGGCGGAACTCTGAAAAAGCAACTCGTCCGTCTGTAAAACGGCTTGCACGAAGAGGTCACCAGGACAGCGGGTTTCAACCACCGGAACAGTTTCTGACAAGCAGTCGGGAAGCAACGATGCGCCGTACACGGTTCACACAGTACGCCTGGGGTGTGCTGGTCTACAACCTTTTCGTGGTACTCTGGGGAGCGGTCGTACGCGCTTCGGGGTCGGGCGACGGCTGCGGTAAGCACTGGCCGCTGTGCGGTGGCAACCTGATTCCGGTTTTTCAGCGAGTCGCGACCCTGATCGAATACTCGCACCGGCTTTCGAGTGGGATGGTCGTTCCGCTCGTTCTGATCCTATTTATATGGGGCTATCGAGCCTATCCGAAAGGGCATCCCGTCCGTCTCGGCGCACTGCTCGCACTGCTGTTCACCTTTAGTGAAGCCGCGCTCGGTGCGGGTCTGGTGCTGTTCGGACTTGTCGGCAAAAATGACTCGTTGATACGTGCCTTCGTGATGTCGTCGCACCTGATCAACACGTTCTTGCTGCTCATGTCGATTTCACTCACGGCATGGTGGAGCGCTGGCGGGCGACCGATCAGTTTTCGCGGGCAGGGGAACATTGCTCTGCTGCTCGGCGTCGGGCTCTGTACCGCGCTATTTCTCGCGGTGAGCGGGTCGGTCACCGCGCTCGTCGACACACTCTATCCATCGACCAATCTCTGGGCGGCGCTAAAGCAGGATCTATCCCCCGCTACCCATTATCTTATTCGGCTGCGTTTACTGCATCCGATCATCGCGATCTCGGTCGGCATATTCACCGCGCTGATGGCATCCTACGTTGCCAGAACGCGCCCGTCACCGGAGACGAAACGGTTCGCACGAAATGTGATCGCGATTTTCTGGATCGATGTCGCTGCAGGATTCCTGAATGTCTGGATGCTGGCGCCAATGGGGATGCAGCTGCTGCATCTGCTCCTGGCAGACCTGCTCTGGATCAACCTCGTCCTGCTAACGGCTGCGGCGCTGCCCAAGGGGTTCTCTGATTGAAAGCATCGACAATTGATACGCCGAATTACCCGATTGGAAATATTGCCGGAGACAGAATGATCGTCAGTCCGCTGGAAATAAAATTGGAGACGCAGATCGATCCAACGATCGCGACGAAAATAGAGGCGAAGGTATCTGCGGAAAAAGACGCAGAAGTAGTCCTCGAGAATGGCGCGTTATGGAAAGCCTACCTGGCGCTGACCAAGCCGCGCATCATCAGCCTGT
>JBBQPY010000018.1:0-44202 GCA_038216735.1 Chthonomonadales bacterium | reverse complement strand
CCGCCAACGGCGATACAGCCAACAAGATCGGCACGTATGGTCTGGCAGTGCTGGCAAAGCATCATAATATTCCTTTCTATGTTGCTGCTCCTGTTTCGACGGTAGACATGAAGCTGCTCAGCGGCATCCAGATACCGATCGAGCAGCGAGAAACCGTCGAAATGACTCATATCGAAGGGATTCGGGTCGCGCCAGAAGGCGTGGAGGTCATAAATCCAGCGTTCGACATCACGCCGGGCGAACTGATCACTGCGATCATCACAGAGATAGGCATAATCAATGCACCCTATGAAACCAATCTGGAACGCTTCTCGATGCCACCCGAACGTATGCTGAGCGCAACAAGCGCCTGATGATAAAGTCCAAAACGAAGTTCGAGACTGTCTTGCACTGACTGAGGAGTATTACAAATGGAGAAATTGTTGGCGGAGACGCTCGTACGCGATGTGCCGGACTTTCCTGCCCCCGGAATTCTTTTCAAAGACATCACACCTGTCGTGCAGAACTATGCCGCGTTGAAGGAAGTGACAGTCAAGCTGGCTGAGTGGGGCAAGAAACTGAACGCGGAAGCGGTTGTCGGCATCGAGGCGCGCGGCTTTATTTTCGCCACTCCGGTCGCACTCGAAATGGGGCTGGGCTTCGTGCCATTGCGTAAGCTCGGCAAACTGCCCTTCAACTGTATATCTGAAGAGTACGCGCTCGAATATGGCACGAACACGGTCGAAATCCATGCCGATTCGATAACGGCCGGTCAGCGCGTCATCATCATCGACGATCTGCTCGCGACGGGCGGCACGGCGGCAGCGGCGGCACGGCTCGTAGAGCGGCTCGGTGGGATCGTCGTTGGATTCGGGTTTCTGGCGGAGCTGAGTTTTCTGGAAGGACGCAAAGTCCTCAGCCAGTACGATGTACACTCTCTCCTGCGCTACGAGTGAAGAGTCCACAAAGATTCCCCTAGTGCAGCATCGCCCTCTGAGCAGTGATGAGTGTTTGGCAAGCGCCGCCACACGGGGCTCCCGCCATCACCTATGCTGCAGGCTTATGTAGTCGGGAAGTAAACCGTTTATGCACACTGTTTATACACTCAGCGCATACTGTTTGCTAACGCCCTTCGTACCGACTCTCATTGAAAACAATCAGACAGCCGCAATCTGGTAGAAATATCCGCTTTTTTTTATGCAGGCTGATTGAATTGATTTTCGGTATTTTTTCACTCGATCGACGCTCTATAGATTGATGTCCGGCAGATGAATGCTAAAGGCAGTGACTGCGAACATACGATAATCTGTTCAGTGGGCGTCCACAGGGAAACTTTTTGCCGTCTCAGGGAAGTAGGACGATGGAAGCGAAACGGAGAAGTCGTTTTCCTCATCACCATGCCCTCCTAATTAGATAGAAAGTCAGAACGTATGAAAAGCAGACACATCCTAGGCTATCGCGCCTTTACGCTGATCGAACTGCTCGTCGTAATCGCAATCATATCAATCCTGGCGGCGATCCTGTTTCCAGTCTTCGCGCAGGCGCGTTCCAAAGCGCGACAGACGAGCTGCCTGTCCAACGAACGCCAGATCGGTCTCGCAATTTTCCTGTATGTTTCAGATTACGATGAGCATTTCCCACAGGGCTTAGGGCAGATCGATGGCGAGCGTATATGGGCAGGAGAAGGCTGGGCAGGCCAGTGCCTGGCTTATCATAAGAACGCCGCACTTTTTCACTGTCCCTCCGATCCGAACCCCGCCTCTAGTACGAATAATTTTACGGCTTCTTACGGTTACAACATCAATCTGGTCGCCGTACCGGATACCGGAGACGACGAGTATGATCCTGTGCCCCCCGGTATAACCCTGTCGGCATTGAATGCCTCATCGCGGTCGGTACTTCTGTTCGAAGTGAGTGGTGTCTGGGTAAACCTCAATGATGCGAATGAAGGCGCCAATCCCGGTGGAACGCCCGGTCGCAACTACTCAGCCTCAGCAAATGGGCTGGACAATCGACTCTATGCGCAACGCGACTGGAAAACGAGAATCGAAAACCAGTATTCGACAGGCTATCTCGGTAACCGCATTCCTCCGGATCCTAATCAGACGCAGTTCGTCTCCGCAATGGGACATCATGCTGATGGCTCGAACTTTCTGCTGTGCGACGGGCATGTCCGATGGCAGCGCGGCGCCAGCGTCTCTTCCGGATTGAACGCTTCGAGCCCGACTTGTTTACAGGACAATCTCCTCGGTATGTCCGGGTGCAAGAGCCAGTATCGCGCCGCAGGGACAGAGACTGCCACCCCCGCTTTGACCTTTAGTATCAAATAATCGGCACGGCGCTAAGCGCTGTACGCTTCGGGAGCAAGAAATAGTCATGCACTAATTTCTCGCTCCCAACTTTTTGCCTGATGGGATACGACTCAGAAGGTACAAGACAAGTATATTGGCCATTCCGGACTTTTATTTCTTCCTATCATCTCAAGTCATCTCAAGGTTATCTGGCTGTTTTCGAAGTTCCATACCGGGGCTTAAGCTCCGTGTTTTGAGGCAGGCTCAAGAGAAATCTTCACTCTTTTTTGCCTGCTATAATACAGAATGAGGTTAGATACTGGTGACACTGGCGCAGGTGTTGACGCCCTGGCGGCACGACACTATCGACTCCGACAGCAGGCTGCTCACGGAAGCAAGGCGGGGAAGTCGGCCCGCTTTCGATTCCTTGCGGCGTCAGCACGAGCAGGCGCTGCGTGGTTTCGTGGCACGTCGGGTCGGGCCAGATGCCGCCGACGATCTCACGCAGGAGATATGGCTTGCCTGCTGGCAAGCGCTGGCAAAGTATGCGGGCCGAGCGCGATTCAAAGCCTGGCTCTACGGAATTGCCACGCATAAATGTGCGGACTGCCTTCGTTCACGCGCACAAACTATGCGGCGGGAAGAGGTGACGTTTTCGGAGCCTGTGCAGCCAGATGCCTATCATGCTGTCGAAATCCGGCAGATAGTGCAGGAGGCGCTTCGAAGTGTCCCTGACGAACAGCGTGAGGTACTGGAACTTTACTTTTATGCGGAGCTGACGCTCGCGGAAATCGCACAGGCGCTGAATCGCAACCTGAATACGGTCAAATACCAGTTTTATCGGGCGCACGCGCTTGTTGCGCAGGCGCTGCAGACCGAGGATAGAGAAACATCATGATGTGCGAAGACCGCGAATCGGACTTGCTGCTGTTCGGTCTGGGCGAGATTTCTCTCCGCGAAGGCTGGAAGACTGCTCTGCATGTGATGACGTGTCCACGCTGCCGCGCCCGACAGAAGTCACTTATTGCCGCCAATCAACACATTGCGGAAGCGCTGCGCCCCAATGCAGGGGACGGTGGTGGCGCTCACCCGCGAATTCGGCGAAACCCATTGATCGACCGATTGACCAGAACAGGGGTCGGACCCTTGCTACTGCTTGCGCTTCTGGCGTTTTTGATTGTCACGGTTGGGATTGTTAGCTTTGAGCATTCACGCGCAGTCGGGCATTCCGCCGTAAAGGACGATGGCTGCACGCCCGGACTTCGCAGCGATAAATGCCGTTGATTCCGCTGTTGTGCAGCCTCTGAATGCTAAGCTTCGCGTGCATGCCTTCTGCCTACTTCGACACTGGGATCTGAAGTTCCCTGGTATAGAACTACGAAGTCCGCGAAGGCGGACGAAATGCTCCCCTCTCCCGAAGGTTCCGGAGAGGGATGAGGGCGATACGTTCTGATTCGCGTCGTCCGTGTTCCGCTGTCTATCAACGCACCACAATTCAAAGGATCGAGACAAATATCAGCGCGGCGGAACTCGAGAGTTTCGCCGCGCTGATATTCGGCTATATTCTAGTAAGCACTCGAAGCCGCCCAATCGGACATCCGGCCGATCGACAAATTACAGAGCTCACAAAGCGAAGCTGGCAGCGCATCGAGTTTCGAGTGCCGTACGCAACTGCAATAGGGCGTCACTTACCGCTCCCTCGACGAGCGTTTCGGTGGCGGAGCGGAATTGAAACGTGAGCGTCAGGCTCTTAATGTCATCGGGCAGCGGCGCACCGCGATAGACGTCCGTGAGGCGCATCGTTTCCAGTATCGGGATACCGGCGGAGGCGATTGCGTCCTCGATCGCAGCATAAGGCAAGCTCTCGGCGACGCGCGGCGCAAGGTCACGGGAGACCGCAGGAAAGCGTGAAAGCGGCGTGTATCGGGTTGGAGCGGACGATACTGCTTTCTGCAGAGCGTCCAGCCCGATCTCGAAAACGTAGACACGTTCTCGGAGAGCAAGAGCTGCCGCACGTCCCGGATGTATCTCCCCGACGATACCCTGCGGACGATCGCTGCTCCCGATACGGACCAATGCACTGCGTCCCGGGTGGAACTGCGGGAAAGCATCGGCGCTGTCGCCGAGCGGCAGGAATACTACATCGCGAATTCCCAGCCCGCTGAGCAGATGTTCCAGTACGCCCCGTGCCGTCACGAAATCTGCAGGCGAACCTTTACCCTGCTTCCAGTCGGGCGGCGACAGCGGACCCACGAGCAGACCTGCGACGGCCGTGTACTCCTGGGGAACGGATTCGCTGACCCCCTCGTTCTGCCAGACGCGCCCGACTTCGAACAGCGCGAGCGCATTCTGCTGGAAAGCCGCGTTGTGCTCGGCGGCATGCAGCATTGTGGGCAGTAAGGAGCGTCGCAAGCCCCCGACTTCGGCAGAGAGCGCATTGCGTATCGGAACCCTCCGCGCGGCATCATCCGGTGCATCGAAGAAAGACGGCGCGCCGAGGCTGTGCGTGACAACCTCCTGCAATCCCGCCCCGACGAGTGAAGCCCGTATCTTGCTGATAAGTCGCCCTTCCGCGCTGTCCCCACCGAGCGTTGTGTCGCCGACAGGGAGCGTTTCCGGGATATTCTCATAGCCATAAATGCGCCCGACCTCTTCGATCAAGTCTTCTTCGAGCGTCACATCCGGACGGAACGTCGGCACGGTGACACGGAGCGTATCGGCGTCAATCCTGTCGGAATCAGTGTGCGGCTCGACCCCGAACCCGAGGCGTTTGAGGCAGTCGATGGCGATTTCTGTCGTGATATCGATTCCGAGCAGCGCCGCAGTGCGGGGCACTCGGAGCGTGATCGTGAGCGGTTCAATCGGCTTCGGATAGATGTCGATCGTGTCGAGAACGGCGGCAGACTGCCCCATCTCCTCAAGCAGTTGGCACACACGATCGATCGCTTGCCGTACTCCGTCTGGATCGACAACGCGCTCGAATCGGTAGGAGGCTTCAGTACGCAGACCGAGCGCGCGGGAGGTACGCCGCACCGAAAGCGGGTCGAAATGCGCCGACTCGAAGAGTATATCGGTCGTCGTGAAACTCACTTCCGAACTTGCGCCGCCCATTATTCCAGCGACCGCGACGGGCTTTTCAGCATCCGCGATCACGAGCATGGTATCCGTCAGCGACCGATCCTCCTCATCCAGGGTACGCAGTGTCTCGCCGTCCCGAGCCCGCCTGACGACGATGCGTCCGCCCGACAGCTTCTTCAGGTCGAATGCATGGATCGGCTGTCCGAGTTCGAGCATTACATAGTTCGTCACATCGACGATATTATTGATCGGTCGCTGCCCTGCCGCTTCGAGACGCGCCTGCATCCATGCGGGTGAGGAACGGACCTTGATTCCCCGCAGGATCCTCGCTGCATAGCGTGGACAGAGCTTTGGATCTTCGACCGTGACGACGGGCTGTGATGCTCCACCATTGTTTTCACCAGCCATCTGAGTGGAAATTACTGGTGCGTTCAGCGCGATATCGTAGAGCGCGGCGACTTCGCGCGCGACACCGTAGATCGACAGGCAGTCGCCACGATTCGGCGTAATGTAGACGTCGAGTACCGGACCGATCGCCGATTCCTCGATGCCCTCGACCTCGAGCCCGCCCATCGTCAGCCGCGTCGCGACCT
Organism: Chthonomonadales bacterium; assembly: GCA_038216735.1. Classification (GTDB taxonomy): domain Bacteria; phylum Armatimonadota; class Chthonomonadetes; order Chthonomonadales; family Chthonomonadaceae; genus JBBQPY01. The sequence goes on along the minus strand of JBBQPY010000018.1, from coordinate 38,261 downwards.
CTTCTGCTGAAGCGCCCTTCTCTTTAAATTCGGCCGGCAGTATATGCTGCAGCCACTCCAACGGTACGCGCATTTTCTATTTTCCTCTGAAAATCAGCCGTGACTGTATAACCTAAAACTGGCGCAGGAAGCGCAGGTCGTTCTCGAGATAGAGCCGAAGGTCGTCGGTTCCGGTCTGGATCATGTGGGTGCGCTCGACGCCCAGACCGAAGGCGAATCCACTGTATTTTTCCGTGTTGATTCCGTGCGCGCGCAGGATGTTAGGATGGATCAATCCTGCGCCGCCCAGTTCGAGCCAGCGGTTTTTCCAGGAGATCGAATAGTCGACGCCCGGTTCGACGAATGGAAAGAAGTCGGGACGGAAGCGCACCAGAGTTTCGGAGCCAAACATCGCCCGCGCAAACGTACCGAGTGTGCCCTTGAGATCTGCCATCGAGATTTTCTCGTCCACCATGAACACGTCTACCTGATGAAAAGTGTGATGATGCGTGCGGTCGACGGCTTCGTAACGGTAGCACCGCCCGATCGTCGCGATCCGAAACGGCGGACGGCGTTCACTCATGATGCGCCCCTGGAGCGCCGTTGTTTGGGTCCGCAGCAGTCGGGTATCGGTGACGAAGAAGGAACTCTGCTCGTCCATCGCCGGATGGTCTTCGGGATAGTTGAGCGCGGCAAAGTTATATTCATAGTCCTCGAGATCAGGCCCGTCGACGAACTCGAATCCCATCCCGGACAACACCTCTTTGATACGATCGGCCGTCTGTGTGAGCGGATGCAGTCGCCCGACAGGCAGCGCGCGTCCAGGTAATGTGACGTCGATCGCCTCATCGGCAAGACGAGTTTCGAGTTCACGCGCCGCCAGTTGACTGCGCCGCGATTGAAGATGGTCGGTCAGTATGGCGACGGCTTCATTGATCCGCGCACCAAAGGCTGGCCGCTCCTCAGCAGACAGTGTGCCAATCGCCTTACGCAGTTCGTTCAGGCTTCCTTTGCGGCCCAAAAACTGCGTTTCGACAGCGGCGAGTTCACCCGTCGTTGCAGCGGCGCGAACCGCGTTTTCGGCTTCCTGCAGCAGTGCGGCGATTGGTCCGACAGCCTCGGATTGTCGAACGGACTCAGATGGTAACGTGGTATCAGACATCGATTTCTTCCCTCTTCGGCTCAAGTAAGCTGCGGTAAGATAGGGACGGGGTTAGCGCATAGACAGCACAAGACGCCCCTTTCCGGGTCCCTTTCGCGCAGCGCGAAAGTTCGGGAACGGGGCGTCTGAAGAGCCAGACAAAATGGTTTGCAACCAATTTTCAGCAGTATCCACTCGCTGATTGCAGTCAACTCGAAGGCTGACTGCCAGACGAAAGTAGAGTCGGTTTGCCCTTTCAGGCAGCCACAGCATTCCCCGTGTTCGCTGTCGCGCTCATCGCCTGGGCGATGAGCTGCTTAAACGTCTCAGGGTCGCTGTAAGCCATCTCTGCCAGCACTTTGCGGTCGAGACCGATGCCGGCTTTCGTCAAGCCATCGATGAAGCGGCAGTACTGTACGCCCTGCTCGCGGCAGGCAGCGCTGATACGCACGATCCAGAGCGCGCGGAAACTGCGCTTCTTGTTTCGGCGATCACGGTAGGCGTAGTTGCCCGATTTCATCAACTGTTCGTGGGCTGTCTTGAACAGATTACGTTTGCCGCCGAAGTTTCCCTTCGCGGTCTCAAGCACCTTCTTATGGCGCTTATGGGTCATCGTGCCACGTTTTACGCGCGCCACAGAGTACTCTCCTTCTTCACACTTCGGCTTCCGCGGCTTCTATAAAGTAGACCGACGGAACCGATGGCTGCATGCCAATGATTGCTGATAAAATGGAACGAATAGAAATCGAAACGAACTCAGGAGATGCCCTGACCGAGCATACGTTTGATGCGTTTCAGGTCGCCCTTGTACAGTTCGCCATCGTTGTTGAGGTTGCGTTTACGGTTCGGGTCTTTCTTACGCATCAGGTGGTTGAGGCCTGTTTTGCCGCGCATCAGTTTCCCCGTACCCGTGACCGTAAACCGTTTTGCGCAGGTTTTGCGGGTCTTGAGTTTGTATTTAGCCATTTTGGTCGGTTATGCCTTAGTAATCGGATTTACGGCGACAGTAGAAACTGACCGCCTTCTTTAAGAAACATCGTTCAGAAACGAGAACAGAATTAGTTCTAGGTCGTGACGGCTTTCGGGCTGAGAATCATCGTCATCATCTTGCCTTCCAGTGACGGCGGCTTCTCGATGATCGCGAACTCGGCGGTGGACTGCACCATTTTATCCATCAGCTTACGGGCGATCTCCGGATGGGTGATCTCACGCGCTTTGAACTGGATCGTTACCTTGACTTTGTCGCCCTCTTCGAGGAAGCGCTGTGTGGCGCGGACGCGCACCTGGAAGTCGTGCTCGGCGGTCACGGGACGCATCTTGATGCCCTTGATCTCCTGCTGCTTCTGCTTTTTGTGCTGTTCGCGTTCGCGCTTGCCCTGCTCGTACTTGATCTTGCCGTAATCGCCGATTCGACAGACGGGCGGCTGAGCCTGTGGCGCGACTTCGATCAGGTCGAGACCCTTGTCGATTGCCATTTGCAGTGCGTCGCGAGCGGCGACGATGCCGAGCGCCTGCCCCTCTTCATCGATGAGGCGGACGTCGCGTATTCGTGTTTCGCGCGGTCCGCGAAGGATTTGTTCATTAATTCGGAAATCTTTGTTGATGGATGACCCCTCCGACGGCGCAATGCGGTACGCGACCTGTTCGCGTCCGGTCTCCCTGCGGAGGCACACTGCCGTCAGACAAACGCTAGTGTACCAAAAAATGCCCTTTCTGTCAATGATTTTTCGAACTATTCTATCCCGTTCCTTCAACACAGGCAACGACCATGAGGAGAAGCAACTCGGGTGGGCAAGTCTTTCAAAAAAGTTGACACAACATTAAGAGGCAGTAACCATCTCGTTGGCTGTTGCCTCTCAATTCTTATGCAATGATGATACGAAGATCAGACAGCTTTGCGAAACAGTCGACTCTGTCGGAAGACCGCCAGACCGCCCAGAGCGGTAAAGCAGCCCAAACCCAATAGAGTGGAGAGTTCGGGAACTGGAGCAACATCATTGAGGGTGAACTTACCCTTAGTGGGATCAATGATGAGAAGACTCTGCCCGGTGATATCCGTACCATCTTCGAGCTTGCCTGAGAGGGTATACGTCTCGTAGCTGGTACTGGCGCTGACTAGATCAGCAGCCAGTCCAGTACCGAAAATGTTGAATGTACTATTGTTGAAAACGAGTAGTTTCAATGCCGCGCTGCCACCAGTGTAATTAAGCGTACTGGCGTCGGCGCTAATCAGGGCACCACCGATACTGCCCCCACTTACATTGACTATGCTTGTGTTAAAGGCATCCACGTCAGAGACAGTACTACCACCGCTAAGATTGACAATACTGTTATTATATGCCACTAAGGCATTGCTGCTGCCACCCGTGTAGTTTATCGTTCCAGTGTCGTTTGACGATAGATTCCCAGCAACGCTGCCTCCGCTGACATCGAGAGTACTATTGTTGTAGATGGCGGCGTTGCCGCTGATACTACCTCCGGTTACCAGCTCCACTATTGAACTTAAGCCATTGGTTTTGTTGGCTAGATCAGCAGCATTCGTATAGCCGATCACACCCTCGCCAGAATATGAGGAGTTGATTGTCGTGTTGTTGAAAAAGTAGGTGGTTGCATTGGCAGTGCCGCAGATACTCAGTAGAAGCAGTAGACTGAGCGGGAAGATCATGCGGGAAGGTAATTTCATGAGATAAATAACTCCTTGCTATTGAGCATAGCTTCGACGGGGGTGTGCATATAATACTCGGAACGTGTTCACTAATAAGTGTAGTGCAAAAATCGTGCAAAGCAAGCAGAATTACCCGATCGATCAGCTTTAATTTGAAAATAATGCCAGATCGCACGATTTCGGCAAAGTTAGACAGGGATTCGGCACTACCAAAATCAATCCAGTTAATTCTGGATATAACCTTGTCAGGTGCAATATGATTCCGAACGATCCTGTGAAAGTGGCAGGACTGGCAAAGGGGGACTAGAAAAAGCCGGTTGCGCCGCTCAAAACGACGGTCATTCTGGACTTGCCGGAAGCACTGGATTTGCCATTCGTCCGGCAAGAGGCGAAATAGAAGCGATCCACCGTAGCCACGAACAGTTGGGCTAAGAGCGTAAACCGCCTGCACAAATCAGAGTCGGGGACGTCAAGTCCCCGGCTCTATTGCGTTCTGTTAGTCGTGCTGCCAACCTACTCTGCGGTTCCCCATCCGAAGGACGATCGGCTTCAGCCAGTCAGACCGAGGTTTTAACCTTGGATGCAAACGCACTACCCCCAGCCCCCTCCTTGAACAAAAGAAAAGGAGGGGGAGCCAATGCGCACTGCGCCTCGCGTTCTCTCCCCCTCGTTACGAAGGATGGGGTTGGGGGGTAGTTCTTCCTCCTTACGAAGGAGAAAACTCCTGACAACCCCAGTCTTCCTCCCCTCTCCCTAAGGAGCCTGCGACTGGCAGGGAGAGGGGCCGGGGGTGAGGGCTAATGCAGGACGGGTCCTTGCGGCGGGACGACCTTCGGAAGCGCAGGTGCACGGCGCGGCTTCTTCACATCGGGCAGCAGGTCGTTACCGCCCGTATCGTCGCTCGCTCGCTGGGCGCCCGCAGCGGGTTCCAGCGCCAGTTCCAGGACACGCCGGACATCGGACACGAAGTGGAACGTGATCTCATTGCGCACTTCCAGCGGCAGGTCTTCGAGCAGGTCTTTACGGTTGCGCTCCGGCAGAATGATCGTCTTGATCCCCGCCCGTCGCGCTCCCAGCACCTTCTCCTTGACGCCTCCGATCGGCAGCACCTTCCCGGACAGCGTCACCTCGCCGGTCATCGCCAGCAGCGGCTTCGCCGTCCGCCCGCTGAACAGGGAAGCCAGCGCTGTCGTCATCGTGATGCCCGCCGACGGGCCGTCTTTGGGTATCCCGCCCGCCGGAACGTGGATATGGATGTCGTTCTTCTCGTAGAAGTCCGCAGGCGCACCCAGTTCCCCCGCATAGGCGCGGACGTAGGAGAGCGCAGCCTGCGCCGACTCCTTCATCACATCGCCCAGTTGACCGGTAATCGTCAGCGTCGAAGGACGGTTCGTCGGGCTCGGCATCGCCGTTGCTTCTATGAAGATGATGTCACCTCCCATCGGCGTCCACACCAGTCCGGTCACGACGCCAGGTCGATCTACCCGCTCCAGCGCCTCTTCGTTCTCGAAGCGTGGCGAACCGAGGTACTCGTTCACGATCTGCGGCGTCACATCCAGCGACTCGAATTTGCTCTCTGCAAACCCGCGTGTCGCCTTACGGCAGATCGTCGCGATTTCGCGCTCCAGGCTGCGGACGCCCGCCTCACGAGTATGTCCGCGCACGATCATCTGCACCGCTGCGGGCGTGAAGGTGATGCGTCCCTCGATGCCGTGCTCCATCGCCTGCTTCGGGATCAGATGCCGTTCGGCGATCGCGATCTTCTCTTCCTCGGTGTAGCCCGCGAGTTCGATGATCTCCATACGGTCGCGCAGTGGCGGCATGATCGTGTCCATAACGTTCGCAGTCGTGATGAACATCACCTTGCTCAGATCAAATGGAACGTCCAGATAGTGATCGCGGAACGTCGTATTCTGCTCCGGGTCGAGCACTTCGAGCAGCGCGCCGGACGGGTCGCCGCGATAGTCCGCCGTCACCTTGTCCACCTCATCGAGAATAAAGACCGGATTGTTGGTCTCTGCGCGTTTGATGCCCTGGATTATCTGCCCGGGCAGTGCGCCGATGTAGGTGCGCCGGTGTCCGCGAATCTCGGCTTCGTCGCGCACGCCGCCGAGCGACATCCGCACCAGTTTGCGACCGACCGCCTTCGCGATGGACTTCGCGAGGCTCGTCTTGCCGACGCCGGGAGGTCCGACGAAGCAGAGAATCGGCTGCCGCGAGGTGCCGTCCGCTTTGAATTTGCGTACGGACAGGTACTCCAGGATACGGTCTTTGATCTTATCGAGACCGTAGTGATCGGCGTCCAGCGTCTCTTTGACGGCAGCGATGTCCATAATGTCTTCGCTGCCGGTCTGCCACGGCATCGCGATCATCCAGTCGAGATAGGTGCGCGTCGTATTGTATTCGGGCGCGGCGGGATTCATGCGGCTGAGTCTGTCCAGCTCGCGCTCCGCCTCTTTGCGCGGCTCTTCGGGCATACCGGCGGCAGCAACCTTTTCGCGCAGTTCATCTAATTCCTGCGTGCGGTCGTCGCCCTCGCCCAGCTCTTTTTGTATCTGGCGAATCTGCTCGCGCAGATAGTAGTCGCGCTGCGTCTTGCCCATCTCCTGCGCCACTTCGGACTGCAGTCGGCTGCGGAGTTCGAGCACCTGGAGTTCACGGGTCAGCAGTTCGGTCAGGCGTGTCATACGCGGTCGCAGTTCTATCGCTTCGAGCACTTCCTGACGCTCCTGGAAAGTCAGGTGCGGCATCTGCGCGGCGATCAGGTCCGTCAGCACGTTGGCGTCCGTGACATTGTTGGGCAGGTTCTGCATCTCATCGGGCAGGTCGGGCGACAGCTGCACGATGCGATTGAATGTCTGTCCCAGATTGCGTCGCAGCGCCTCGATTTCGAGCGCGTCTTCTTCTGAGATGACCGGCTCTTCGATCGGGCGGATTTTGACGCGTAGGTAGGGCGTGGTCTGTACGGCTTCGAGGATCTCGAAGCGCTGAATGCCCTGCACGATCAGCCGAATGCCTTCCGGAACCTGCGCCATCATGCGGATCGCAACCACGCTGCCGATCTTATAGACGTCGTCGATCGTCGGATTCTCGACGCTCGGGTCTTTCATACAAGAGACCGCGATCAGGCGATTGCCTTCCTGAGCCGTCTCGTTGATCAGCTTGATCGAGTTCTCGCGTCCGACGCCGAGCGGGGCAACGACGACCGGAAAAATCACGACTTCGCGCAGCGGGAGAAGATTAATCTCTTCGGGGATATTGGGCTTCCCGTCCTGCGCTTCAGCTTCATTGGCGGCATCCGCCATTTCCGACCCCGACATCGCGTCAAAGGTGGTCTTAGCCTCTTCCAGAATATCGGACAGATTTTTTGGTTCGTTATTTTTAGTGTTCTTTTTCGCAGCCATTTTGATTTCTCGCAATCTAACGCCGTTTGTTTTGTTTATTTCGGCGCATTCACTCTTGCTTCAACCTGTCGATACGGGAATCGATGCTTTCTCTATAATCACTGCTTACGCCGTAACCAACGCTTTCAGAGCTTTCATTTTCCAGCGTGTGCATCAATAATGCCTGGCCGCTCTGTATCTATTCCGTATGTACTCGATGCCCTTCAGCAAAACAGGAAGCGCATCGGCTTGAAATTCGAAACGTGAACTTCTGCACTATTATGCTGACATAAAAACGGAGGGGTTCGTTCCCTGCATCCATAATCGATCTAAAACCAACTTATAGTTCTCAATACGCACCTGACACAGCGCAGGTTACAGTCCCATAAGTTAATTCTGATCCACTTGCGTGTATCACACTCACGTTACATTATAATACCATACTGCAGCTTGCATAGTTCCCTTCAAAGCGGCGATCTACCTGTTCATAAGAACAGGCCAGCGATTCGAAGTCGTTGCCATATTAGAACGAGCCTGATGAATACTCGTCATTGTCGGGTACAGCAATCGCCTAGATTAACAGTGGGCTCGGGGAGTGGCTGATGTATGTGCTCCAAGACGTGCCGGGCAGGATAAAGAAAAGTCGGGTCGATGAGGAACCACATTGAAGACTACTTCCTATCAGGCATGGCATACAGTATGGGTAGAGCCGCAATCAGGCGGACTGTGCGGTGAGCAAAGGGAGTGCGGGGCAGATAGTTTCTGAACACCGAGCCTGGCTATTTACCGCTGTGTCACACGCTCACTTAATGAGCAGCCAGCCAACTCCAGGAGACTTCGCGCGGAGCGACCTTCCGAAAAGTATCTCCTGTGACAAGGGCTTGCGTTTCAGCAGAAGGCAGGCATGTTCCTTTCAATTATTCTCTGCGCTATCTCGGCACTGTTGATCGAGTTCTCTAAGGCGTGTGAACTTCCTATCCCAATTACCTTCATTCAACCAGGAAGGCGAGGAGGGATAGGTCGTGTGAGAGCCCATCCACCAGATGTGCCGAAGTTGGGTGAAAATCGGAATCAGCGTCCTCTCCCGCTCACTCAGGGGGCGCAGAGCCTCATAACCCTGCAGAAAGCCCTGCCAGATTGCTTCTTTCGATCCGGCCGCCCAGCGAAAGATAGCCAGGTCGTAAGCGCGCCAACCATAACCACACAGATCGAAGTCGAAGTGCGTGATCTGGTTCGCTTCGGTAAAATGATGATTGTTGCCGTGGAAATCCCCGCCGATGATACCGTATTCGTCGCCAGTGAATTCCGCAGCTTCCACCTGTTGTTTCAGCTTTTCAGCTAACGCTGTCAGGAACTCGACATCTGCAGGACGCTGGTCGCCAAGCCACGAACGGATCTGTCGAAGCGGTTTGTCTGCAAGCCGCTCCAGATCGAAATGTGCACGGGAATGAGTCGAGCGGAATCGATTGGAAGCCAGGTGGATCTGGGCGATGCTGCGACCGAAAATCACACTCTGTGCCTCATCCAGACCGAGGTTTCCGGGCGCATAACTGAACAGCGCCCAGTACCGTCTACCTTCAGGCGCGCTCAGCGCTCCCAGATAGCCACCCGAGTTGTTGAGGATGGGATAGGCGATTGGGAGGCCCTCCTCATGCAGGAAAGCCAGCCAGTCCAGTTCGAAGAGGTAATCGGACTCGTTGTCCAGCCAGTGCTTGGCGTGGGTGTAGACCCGCAGCATATATTTCGTGTCGCCAGCTGTGATTAGATAGTGGTCGTTATCGTTGGTGCAGGCGAGCCGGCAATGGATGGGTTCGTCGAGGCGATATTCCTTCGCAACGAGGGGAAGAAGAGCTTCTGATGCGATGAGCGATGTCAGTACCTGTATATGTGCCATTGCTGCCTTTCAGGTCCATTGGTGGTTGAGAAATGTAGCGCGGCATCGCTCAGGTGGATATGTGAGGGGTAGGTTCAAGCAGTCTATTCGAGGACGAAATGGAGAAGTCCTGCTGAGGAATCGCGCAATCGCACCGAATGTACTTTAGCCTGTAGACAAGTCGAAGAGGCACCACAACGCTGCAGTCCGCTTCCAATCAGGAAACTATGCTCCAAAACAGAGCCGCTGTGGTCGCCAGCTACAGCGGCCGGACAAGCAATACACTGCGCCGCAAAGGCCGAAGTCTTAAAGGTGGTCAGGGCGCCGATCGAGTACGGTGGGAACGTGAATACCTTACGTGAGCGCGGACAGACACCGCTAGATACGTTGGAAGCATCAGGAAAGAGCATCGATCAAAAGCTGATTCACCGTCCCGTGAACGCCCACGGCGCTTGCCCGAGTAATCAGATATCGTAGAGTACGGGAAACTAATCGCCGGTCGACGACTCTGCGCATAACGAATACGATAGGCACATTTATTCCCCCCCCCGCCCGAAAGAGGAAGCGCATTCTGTTTCGAAGCGAATGCGCTTCATTCGGGAGAGGGATTGGGGCACACGAAGAGTTAGATTCCTGCGTTTGATCGTTTTCGAGACGCTCGGAATATCCACAGTTGAAAATCCAGGCTTTTGACACTGTTCGCTTCGATACGAACTATCGAAGCGAACAGCGATTCAATCAGACCAGATCGAAGCGGTCGAGGTTCATCACCTTCGTCCAGGCGGTTACAAAGTCCCGCGCGAACTTCTCCCGTGAATCCTCGCAGGCATATACTTCCGCGATGGCTCTTAACTCGGAGTTCGAACCGAAGATTAGATCGACGCGGGTACCCGTCCATTTGACGTCACCCGTGGCACGGTCGCGACCTTCGAACACATCTTCCGCCTCGGATGTCGCGCTCCACTTCGTCCCCAGATCGAGGAGGTTGACGAAGTAATCGTTGGTGAGCGCTTCCGATCGCTTGGTAAAGACCCCGTGCTGCGACTTGTCGAAGTTCGTACCCAGAACACGCATACCGCCAAAGAGCACAGTCAGTTCAGGAGCGGTAAGCGTCAACAACTGCGCTTTGTCAATCAGCAGTTCCTCAGCAGATGCCATATGTTTCGTGTTCAAGTAGTTGCGGAACCCATCGGCAGACGGTTCGAGCGCAGCAAACGATTCCACATCGGTCTGCTCCTGCGAGGCATCGGCGCGTCCGGCGACGAAGGGTACGGTAACATCGATACCGGCATTCTTTGCTGCCTTTTCGATGCCTGCGCTGCCGCCGAGAACAATCAGATCGGCAAGCGAAACCCTCTTACCGCCCGACTGAGCGTCGTTGAACTCCTTCTGGATGCTTTCCAGGGCTCGCAGCGATGCAGTCAATTGAGCAGGACTGTTGACTTCCCAATCCTTCTGCGGAGTAAGCCGAATGCGTGAACCATTCGCCCCGCCGCGTTTGTCCGAGCCGCGGAACGTCGAGGCGGATGCCCATGCGGTCGATACCAGTTGGGCCACAGATAGTCCTGAAGCAAGTAGTTTGCTTTTCAGTGAAGCGACGTCCTGATCATCGATCAGTGGATGTGTGACAACTGGCAGAGGATCCTGCCAGACCAACACTTCTGCGGGGACTTCGGGACCGAGATAGCGCGCGATCGGGCCCATGTCGCGGTGTGTCAGCTTGAACCACGCACGCGCAAAGGCATCTGCGAATTGATCCGGATTTTCGAGGAAGCGCCTCGAAATCTTCTCATAGATCGGATCCACGCGCAGCGCGAGGTCGGTGGTCAGCATAAAGGGCGCGTGACTCTTATCTGGATCGTGCGCGTCCGGTACGGTACCGGCTCCTCCACCGTCCCTCGGCTTCCACTGAAACGCTCCCGCTGGACTTTTTGTCAGCTCCCACTCGAATCCGAAGAGGTTTTCGAAGTAGTTGTTGCTCCACTTCGTCGGGGTCGTGGTCCAGGCTCCCTCGAGGCCGCTGGTAATCGTGGCGTCGCCATTTCCCATGCCGAACGAGTTCTTCCAGCCGAGATTCTGATCGGCTATTCCTGCCATTGCGGGTTCCGGACCAACGTATTTGCCCGGGTCTGCGGCGCCGTGTGTTTTGCCGAAGCTGTGACCGCCAGCGATCAGAGCCACGGTCTCCTCATCATTCATCGCCATGCGGCCGAAGGTCTCTCGAATATCGCGAGCCGATGCAGCGGGATCGGGATTTCCATTAGGGCCTTCCGGATTTACGTAGATCAGTCCCATCTGTACGGCAGCAAGCGGGTTTTCCAGTTCGCGATTACCCGTGTATCGTTCGTCTCCCAACCAGACGGATTCAGCACCCCAGTAGACGTCTTCCTGCGGCTCCCAGACATCTTCACGCCCGCCGCCGAAACCAAACGTCTTGAAGCCCATGGATTCAAGGGCGCAGTTGCCTGCGAGAACCAGCAGGTCTGCCCACGAAATCTTTTTACCGTATTTCTGCTTGATGGGCCAGAGCAGCAGACGCGCCTTGTCGAGGTTTGCATTGTCGGGCCAGCTGTTCAATGGCGCAAATCGCTGCGTTCCGGCGCCAGCGCCTCCGCGTCCATCGGTGATGCGGTAGGTACCCGCGCTATGCCATGCCATGCGGATGAAGAATGGACCATAGTGACCATAGTCCGCTGGCCACCATTCCTGTGACGTGGTCATCAGACTGAAGATGTCCTGTTTGACGGCCGCCAGGTCGAGTGTCTTGAACTCTTCTGCGTAGTGGAACGCCTCACCCATGGGATTAGACAGACAGGAGTGCTGGCGGAGGATCTGGATATTCAACAGATTGGGCCACCAGTCACGATTTCTCGTTCCACCGCCTGCAGTCTGTCTGAGAGCTCCACCGGTAAAAGGACACTTGGGTTCATCATGGTTGAGCGCAGATATGATGTCGGTTTCTTTGCTCTCCAAGTTTGGCTCGTTGATTGTGCTGCTCATGAAAGTTATCTCCTTGATAATCAAGTATGCGTGTCTTGCTGACATTGGGGACACAAGCCCCAAAAAATCACCTCCGCCTCCAGGACAGTAAATCCATGATGGGCGGATGGCTCCAGACAGGGAGCCGCTCCAACAGCGCAGTCTACATCGGCAGTCAGGCCGCAGCGGCGGCAGACAATGTGATGGTGATTGTCTCCCACGCGTGCCTCATAGCGAGCGGGATGGCCGGATGGCTGGATGCGTCGAATAAGTCCGGCTTCTTCGAGAATGTGCAGATTGTCGTATACTGCCTGCGTGGAGAGCGTGCCGAGCCGCTTGCGGGCTGCGTCTGCAATAGCTTCCGCATCGCGATGCTGCCCCTCGCCCATCACCAGCATGAGCACGGCGAGTCGGGGAGCAGTAACTCGTAGACCGGCCCTGCGAAGGGATTGGTGAAGTGCGAATTCGTCGGAGGTCATATCAGCATTATAAACACTTATCTGGAATAAGTCAATAGTGCGACAGACTCAATTCTGGAAAGCAAGCGGGGGCGTGAACTTTTTCTGTGCTGTTCGTAACTAAACAACAACACGACTTATCTAAAAATGTCAAAAGGGAGTGGGGACAAAGAAAGTGGAGACACTTGGATGAATAAACGTCTGTTTCTTTGCGTTGCCTGCGGGATTGGAGCAAGTTTCGTCAGTGCTGCCGCCTTGCTGGGTCGCGTCCATGCGCAGAATCCTGTGGTGCACTCGTTCAAGCGTTCCTTTGTCACCTCGTATACTGTCGAGGCAGTAGGCGACAGCGCCGTAAAAACTTTGCTTCCCCAGGCTTTTCTGCTTGCGGATCACTCACGCATCGAACTAAAGGCAGTGACCTTCGGCAAGCATCATCAATATCACGGGGAAGCATTCGATGTCCCCTCTCTGTTGCCGGACGATCCGCAATCGGTAAATAGTGCGCTGGGCTTATGGCTGGAAGCAAAGCGAGACCCTCGGAGCGCTAACACGCGCTCTGGGATTTATCCTCACAACATTCGTCTTTATGATGATGCCGGACGCTGCTTCAAGGTCTGGGAAGCGACGGTCTATTTCAAGAATCTTTCAGATGACGGTCTTCTCGTGTGTCTTCCGACATTCCCGCGCCGCACCAAACAGATAACAGTCGAGATGGTGTATGACGACAATGCACCGATTCGATTTCGTATCCCTAACCCTACCCCTCGCTCTGCACCGCCTTTTCGCGCCGAACAGACGCCGATCCGCAGGCGGGACGACGAATTGACCGTCGTCCTGGAGGGTGTACATCAGGTGCCGCCGCCAATGGCTTGGTCTGGATCGATGGAACGGCTTAAAAAAAAGATGCGACTACAGCCCCTGGAAACGCTCGCCGCGTTTACCTGCCAGGTCAACAACCAACCCACTTTGTTTTGGACACCACAGGAATCGCTCTTATGGGACACTTGTGGCAATCGGTTCGTGGGCAGTGAAAGCACACTCTATCCGAACAACCAGGATGATGGCACAGGGCGCGGTGTATTACGCGGCTTTGAGTTTTATCGAATGGATAACGCAGAAGCGCTGCGAATGGGCGTCTGGTTCTATCGCACAGCAAACGCCGATTTCGCCGCCGACGAAACGACTGTGGTGGAAAAAGTTCCAGTCGAGTTCCTCAACCCTGATTTGGCCGCATGTCCGCGTGCCGCCTGCAAGCAGGTGCATATTCTAGTGCATGAGGTGCGTGAGTGCGAATGCGTGGGCAAGCGCACCTGCCTGGAAATTCACGTCAGCGACTTACCGCCGCATACGCAAGTTCTGCTGCAAGCCCGGGATGAGCAGGGAAGATCTGCACAGGGGGTTGTCGGTTCGAACCCACACAGCAAATGGATACCTGGCGCAGTCATAAACGGCCAGGAGGAATGGATCAATGGGAAGCGCGTGCAAAACCCGCCGTACAAACGTCTTGACTTTCTCATGGACGTACCTCCAGGGGCCACTAAACTGAAACTGACGTTCGCAATCAATCAAGCGCGCTACTTCGAGTTCACGCCTGGTGGACAGAACTAAACCCGTCGCTGACATCGCATCCATCCTGCAATCAAATTGAGTTTGCATGCTACCTATTGCTTGGGATGCTGAATCACAAGCCGGTCAAGTGCAGAGTTGACTGTTCTTGACAATGTAAGCCGTAAGGCATGCCTGCGCGGTATTGACCAACAGTTCTCGACGGCGGGACAGTGGTTCCTCCTTCTCTGTGTTGCGTCGCTCGAATGCTCATGTCACTGCGTTACGGGGAGAAGCGTTCCGTCCTCGCCGTAGGCGATATCTGCCGCCTTAACGGAGCGCAAATGGCTTTCCCCTCCTGAGAGTGACGCGTCATGATAGAACAGATACCACCTCCCCTGAAACTCCACGATAGAATGGTGGGTGGTCCAGCCGATCACCGGCTCTAAAATCCGCCCTCGATAGGTGAAGGGACCGAGTGGATTGTCGCCGGTCGCATACACCAGATAGTGCGTGTCCCCTGTGGAATAAGAAAAATAGTAGACGCCTTCTCTTTTGTGAACCCAGGCGGCTTCGAAGAAGCGGCGTTCGTGATCGTCCGCCTGCAGCGGCTGCCCCTCCCCATCCACGATCGAAAGTGCCATTACCTCACCGGTGAATGAACGCATATCCGCGCTTAGACGGGCAACGCGTGGCATTAATGCCGGGACACTACCGGACGGTTCCTTTCCTGCCGGATCGAACCGATCCGAAGTCCAGCATTGCAATTGTCCGCCCCAGATACCGCCAAAGTAGAGGTATGCCTGCCCGTCGTCATCCACGAAACAGCAGGGGTCAATACTGTAGCTTCCAGCAATCGGCTCCGGTTCTGCCCTGAAAGGCCCTTCGGGAACAGAACTGACCGCGACGCCGATACGAAACAGCCCGTCCTTATCGCGAGCCGGAAAATAGAGGTAATAGGCTTCCCCCTTCCTGGCGGCATCCGGCGCCCACAACTGGCGGGAAGCCCAGGGGACATCCTCGAGCGCCAGCGTGACCCCATGATCCGTGACTGGCCCGCCGATGGAATCGAGCGAAAAGACATGGTAATCGGCCATGTCGTACTGGTCGCCATTGTCATTGGCAGGTATGGACATTTCACGGTCGTGAGAGGGATAGATATAGAGCCGTCCATTAAAGACGTGGGCAGACGGATCTGCGGTGAAAAGATGGGAGATCAAGGGTTGGTCAGACATGGTTAGCACAGCTCCTGACAATCACTTCCTAATAGATACTCAAATCACTGGTTTAGGCTCTAATGCTCACGACGACTCACTGCCTGGCAACGTTCTCAACAGCGAAAAACGCGGATTTAGGCTTGCCCTCCCGGTCGAATAGTAAGGGATATTCGGTGCGTCCTTTTACCGGAAAGTCGTTCAGCCAGGAGTCGCCATCCTGTGTACCCCACAGTGTGACCCGCCCGATGATATCCCTGTGTCGCAGGAACATTGCGAATGCCAGCCGGTAACGCTCGGCGAGCTGCTGCGCCATGTCGTTCGGCAATCCCTTTGTATAAGGGTTCATGACTGCCTGTTGTTCTGGAGTCATGATTTCGCGTGCTGCGATGTTGGCGCCCTGATACTGTGTCGGCAGTACACCAATGTCCAGTTCCGTAATCATGACCTTCAGTCCGAGAGCGCCAAACTGCTGAATGGCTTTTTCTACTTCGGTGAAATCGGGAGTGTTCAGCCGCCAGTGGCTCTGGATGCCAACGGCATGAATTGGAACTTTCTGATCCAGCAGCGATTGCAGCAGTTGCAGAGCCTTCGGCCGTTTGTAACCGAGTTCGATGTTGTAGTCGTTATAGATCAGAATCGCATCTGGGTCGGCTTGATGGGCGGCACGAAACGCTTCCGCGATGCAGTCGGGACCGATGGCCTTCAGCCAGGGCGTTTGGCGCAGCAGTTCCCCGGGCATATCGCTGATCGCTTCATTCACCACGTCCCACTGCTTCACGCGGCCTTTAAAGTGACCGACCACCGAGGAGATGTGCTTGCGAAGGCGCGCAAGCGCCAATTCCCGATTCGCGGGCTGACCATCCGGCCCCTGAAAAAACCAGGCGGGCGTCTGTTCGTGCCAGACCAGTACGTGACCGATGGGAGTTGCGCCACACTTTTCTGCAATCTCAACCAGGCGATCCCCCTCAGCAAACGTAAACCGACCTTCGGCAGGCTGCGTAAAGTCCGGTTTCAGACTGTTTCCAGGCGTGAAGGCGTTAAAGTGCCTTGTCGCAATCGCCACATCCCTCGGTGCCTTACCTTGCAGCGCCGGATAGTTCAGCGCGGTGCCGATGAGAAACTTGCCTTTGAAAGCGCTCTTGAGTGGGGGCGCATTCCACGGTGCGTTCTTCTGCGCCGCCGCGCTTGCGAGGGGAGTTATCTTACTCTCTTGTGCATTGGTGGGGGTCACCGGCATTGCGAGCCAAACCATCACGGCTCCCAGCAGCACCAACGCGATGGAACTGATCGGGCGATTTTGGCATTTGACACGATTCGCGTTGCCGTACACACAACGAGGCAGATCCTCTGGAGCAGAGCGCTGTTCATCCCAATCATTGTCTTTCATCCTGTAGGACATCCTTTCTCTGGTCGGCTCGCCGCTTCAGAACAATCCGTATCCATCGCCATAATGCCGTCAACAGGCGGAACCTATCATAGTCTGAAAAGTACATCAAATCACAGCGCACCGCTACGGACTGATGTGTCTTACTCAGGAAACATCACAGACCGAATACGCCTGCTCTAACGCGGCAACAGGATCACCCTTTGGGGAAACTCCTGCCCGCTATGCCGTCCCGGCAAAGGCGGAAGCGTCGCCCAGACCTTCGCTTCCGAGCCCAAGATACCCGCCATCGACCGGCAGCTCCGCGCCTGTGATGAAACTAGCGTCGTTGCTGCACAGGAATAGGATAGCGCGAGCGATTTCACGCGACTCTCCCAGCCGTCGCAGCATGGAAAAACGTCCCCATATCGGCTCCCAACGCGCCCGGTCACCCTGCGCCGCTTTCGCCACTTCCGGCGTCCATGTCCAGCCGGGAC
The DNA here is from genome assembly GCA_038216735.1 of Chthonomonadales bacterium. Taxonomy (GTDB): domain Bacteria; phylum Armatimonadota; class Chthonomonadetes; order Chthonomonadales; family Chthonomonadaceae; genus JBBQPY01. The sequence goes on along the minus strand of JBBQPY010000018.1, from coordinate 21,161 downwards.
TCACGACATTGACCCGAATCCCGTCCTGCGCAAGGTCGAGCGCCTGACACTTCGTCATAGTAATGATTGCGCCCTTGCTGGCGTTGTATGTCCAGCGGTTCGGCTGCGCGACGTGGGCGGAAATACTGGATATGTTGACGATTGCACCACCGCCTGTCGCTTTCATCGGGCCGTGACACGCCTGTACCATGTTCGCGCAGCCCTGCACGTTCACGCCGAGACTCCGCTGCCAGTCCTGCGGTGTGACATCCAATCCCTTGCCGATGAAACTGACCGCGCTGTTGACAAGATAGTCTACCCGTCCCCACTCTGCCGCGATTGCCGCAACAACGCGCCCGCAGGCGTCACGGTCAGCAACATCAAGCCCATGGAACGCAGCCCGATGTCCCCCGGCATTCAGTTCCGCTGCAATGCGTTCCCCCGCCTCGGCATTGATGTCGAGAATGGCAACCGCTGCGCCTTCGGCAGCGAATTCGCGCACCGTCGCCTCGCCGATCCCCGATGCGCCACCGGTGACAAGCGCCACTTTTCCAGACCACTCCATACTTCTATCTCTTTTCTATATCCGTTTTCCATATCACTTTTCTTCCCGCCGGAACCGAGAAGCTGCCTCAGCGTTTTTGCAGACGCAGCACCGTGTAGGAATACGCCGCGAAAGTAATAGTCATGCCGTTGTAGGCAAGGTCGAGCCGGGTATACACAGGATGCAGGCGTTCCAGGGCGCCCGGTGTATTCACAGCCTTTACATCGCCGGTCAGCGTCCACACGTCGGCGGGAACTGGAGGCTGTAGGCTTCTGTCTTCCACCTGCAAAAAGTCGTCTATTTTGAGTATTGCGGCGTGCGATTTGGCGCTGCTGTTGACGACCATGAGTACCAGCGTATTGCCGTCCTCGCTGCGCGTCGCGGTACAGTCGAGGTCGTGGTCAGGGCTGTCCACCTCGCAGGCAATGCGCAGCGGCAAATGGTTCGCTGCGGCGAGTTGCTGAACGTAATAGGGCGGCATTGCCCACACCTTGTCGGGTAAAAAGAACACCTGTCCCTGATTCCAGCCGTTGTCATTCTCGCCGAACGGCTGAAGGCAATTCGCAGGACAATCCATCTGGACAAAATCGCCGTGCCGCTGCGTCACGTTGAGGATGCGGGCGTGACCGAGCGCACGCTGCATATCGTGGCGGTCGCCGTTCTCCTCGAAGATACAGGCCCGCATCTTTGTGCCCGGAATCCACGCTCCAAAAAGTTCCTGCATCTGCGTCAGGGTGAGGTCCACCCGGTCGGCGTCGCGCAGATTGTCGGCATCTACGTGAACATCCCACAATGCCGCTTTGCCGTTGAGTTCCTGTGCGATTTGTTTGCACAGTGGTTCGTCGGGGCGCCACCACGCCGCGATAACGTAATTTAGGTTCGGGTCGTGCGGGCGCATCGCTGCGTAGAGCAGCTTGAAGCGTTCCAGATACCGCCGATACCATGACGTACTGCCGTCGAGTGCCTCTTCATTACCAATCTCGATATAGTGGACGTGATAAGGTTTGGGATGTCCGTTTGCGGCACGCTTTCCGCCCCAGACCGACGTTGCTGGCCCGTTGAGATACTCCACGAGGTCGGCAGCATCCTCCGGTGTTTCTTCGATATTGATTGCAAAGGCTGGCTCAATGTGCGCGGACTCGCAGAACTGTATAAACTCCTCGATTCCGAAGCCGTTGCTGGACTGCGGATACCAGTGACCCGCATATTGCGGACGCTTATCCCGGCTGCCGATCATTTTTTTCCAGCGATACTCCGGCGCGTTGACCATTGTGCCGCCGTATCGAAGAAAAGTCAGCCCGCCGGCGACGAGCTTATCGCCGATGTCGGCACGAACGGGAAGGCCGTGAAACAACGACTTGCCCGTCTCGCTGAGATAAACTTGATCTACCCACACGGTTCCGGGCCGGTCGAGCCACAGTGCGAAACGAGCTTTCGGGTCGGTGGAGTTCGGCGTGAGGGTGAAATCGTGGCGCGTCCAATCGCTCGTGAGGGAGGCGATCCGTTGCTGTGCATACGTGCGTGAGCCGTCCGCGCTTTGTAGAGCGACCGTGACGGGTCCTTTATAGTTCGACTGACGCAGGTACAGATGTCCCGCGAACGGTTGCCCTTTCCGCACCGCGATACCCCACCGATTCAAGCCCCGGTTGGCAATCCCCGTCGTTCCCGTTCCACCAAGATAGGAAATCTGCTGCGAATGCGCCGAGTTGTACGGATTGGCGCCGTCCCAGACATCGTGCGACTTTACGCCGCCTGTTGTGATTGCGTCCCACATGCCGCTGACTGTGCTGCCGCTAGTTGTGATGAGCTTGTCCACCACAGACTTGCCATTTGTAGTAATGCTTACATTGCGGAACGCGGCGTTGGAATTCCAGGTCCGCAGACCGATCTGTCCGGCAGGGAGGGGGTCTTTCGTGTCTGTGTATTCCAGGATGGGAGGTGTCGCGTCGTCGAGGAACACTTGCAGCGTAGGTCCGCGCAGGTCAACGCGCAAATGATGCCAGCGTTCCGCTTCGATGGGTGCGGCAACCTCTTTGAGCGGTTCCCAGTTGTTGTGATGCCTGCCCAGAATGAGCGACTTGCTGCGGGCACGGAGGCTGATTTCATATCCCGTCCAGTTGTCCGCGCCAGTGTGCGGGTCGGACACGCACAGTATCAAACCGGCGTTGTCACCCTGTAAATCGGCAAACCTGATGTCACACGATACGGTTCCGTTACCGACAACAGGCTGCGCCCGAATGAGTTTCGCGCCTGCTTCCGCCGCTACATGGATGGCGCCATCCTGCACTTGCCAGTTCCCTCCGAACTGTTGCCATCCGGGGATTGGCGCGGCGGTCGGCGGTTCCTCGAAACTCTCGCCGAAGATGCGTTGCGCGTACAGCCCGCCGTAAATCTCGTGATTGACATCCTCGATACACGCCCCGTACATGTAGGGCGTGATGTGGTTGACAACCTGCGCGGGCCTGACGTGGATTTTCGAGTCGGCTTCGGACGCCTGCGGTGCAGGGCCGCATGTACCGGACAGGAACGAGAGCGCAAGCAAAGCTAGCGTGATCATGAGGAACCTTTCCTACAGAATAGACAGCATCGATTGTCTTCTTGACCTGTAAATCTGGTCTCATTGTCTTGGTTTGGTTACCAGTGCATGACTTGCCCGCCATCCACGTTGAGGGTCTGCCCCGTGATATTTTTAGCCTGTGCGGATGCGAGAAAGAGCGCCATTGCAGCGATGTCTTCCGGTTCCTGCCATCGGTTGAGCGGCGTAACGTTGCGGATTTTCTCTGCCGCCCATTCGTCGTAGGACATTTGTTGTGCGGGCGACTGCTGTGCGTTCCATGCGGTCCATGTAGATTGATTAAGCGCCGTTTTGACCATGCCGGGGCAGAGGGTATTGACACGGACATTGTACGGCGCGAGGTCTTTTGCGGCGCATATCGCGAAGTTGATCAGAGCCGCCTTTGCCGCGCTGTACGGCGGGTCGGTTTGCGAGCCAATTTGTCCGGCAACCGAGGCGAGAAACAGCAAGGTTCCGCGCCGCACATCCGCCATTTGCGGCGCGAACGCATGGGCGGTATGGACGGCTCCTAGCAGGTTGACCTCAAGAACGCGGGACCAGTCGCCGGGTTCGAGATTCCAGAAGGGAAATCCGAACTTTCCGGAACCGGCCCCGGCCGCGTACACAACATGGTCGCACCGCCCGAAAGTCTTGATTACGGTCTGCGCGGCCTGCCGCATCGCGTCATAGTCGGTCACATCGGCGACCATTCCGATAGCCTGCGCCGCGTCCGGTTCGTTCCCTACCGGCGCAAATGAGGTGATCGATGTATCCCGGTCTAGAGCAGCCACGGACGCGCCTTCGCGATGAAACGCCAGCGCAATAGCCCGCCCGATGCCCTGCGCCGCGCCCACAATGACGGCGACCTCGCCGCGCAATTGTAAATCCATTTCTGTCCCTTATCTACAAGGCTGTCTGGCTGCATCTACAAGGCTGTCTGGCTGCCGTATTCTTTCACAACGAGGCAGCCGCCACTTTGCTAAGAAATGGTGGCTGCTCTGGAATCGAGACAGCATGATCTCTATACACATGATCACTACAAAGGATCTGAGGATGCGTCAGAATGTGTGGCTCAACTTGCAGTCTCGAAGTTCAAATTGAACACACAGAAACCCTTGTACGCCTGTTCCCATGCCGCAACCGGATAGCCCTTCGGTGTTAACTCCCGCCCTACATTCCCGTCCTAATCCGTTCTGGCGATAGCGCGACGGCAGAATTCCTGGTTGCCACCGAGTTCGTTCCGGTCAGACACATCGCAAGAAGCTAGCGACAGGACTGGTTGATTGTGGCGGAAAGTCTGCCCCTCGCCTGTTCAGAAAAGGGGGAGGTTAGGGCATCGCTCCCTCTCAGTGTTATGAGTCGGGCTGTGCATCACAGATATGGTAGGCGGTTTCGAGGGCGGTCAGCGGGTCGCCGACCGGATTGAACTCCTGCCCCACGTACCCGCTATAATCAGTGGCGGCGATCGCTTCCATGATCGCTGGATAGTAGAGCTCCTGCGTGTCGTCGAGTTCGTGGCGTCCCGGATTGCCCGCGGTGTGGAAATGCCCGATGTGGTCGATGTTCGCTCTGATCGTACGGATGATGTCGCCTTCCATGATCTGCATGTGGTAGATGTCGTAGAGGAGTTTCACGCGCGGCGAGTTGACCGCCTGACAGACGCTGACGCCCCAATTCGTATGGTCGCATTGATAGTCGTGATGATCCACTTTGGAGTTCAGCAGCTCCATCACGAGCGTCACGCCCGCATCCTCCGCCGATTTTGCAACGCGCTGCAATCCCTCTGCGGTGATCTCGAGCCCGGCAGCATCGGGCAGTCCATTTCGGTTGCCGCTGAAGACGATCAGCGCAGGAATGCCCCACTTCACCGCCAGGGCAAGGTTCTTATCGATGTCTTTTTCGATGCGGTCGTGGTTCTCACGCTTGTTCAGACCATCGCTGAGTGATTGGTGCCCGCCCGTCGTGATGATTTTCAAGCCGCCGTCGGTGATCTGAGGGTAGAGTTCTTCGGGAGCCATCTCGACGCCCTGATAGCCGATGCGGGCGGCGTTTGCGATCAGATCGGCGGCGGGCATCTTGCTCCCGAAACACCACCATGCGATCGATTGTTTGATACTATTTGCCATCGTTATTTTCCTCCAGTTGGTTTCTCAAAGCGTTCTTATTGGGAGTATACCGAGCGAAGCGGGAGTAAGATGTCGTAAAGCCCATATCGGCCCTCAGGTGAGCAGAAGGTAGAGTCGCTCAGTGTTGGTACTCGGCATCCAGCTGTTCTGTCCCCTTCTCCTCCCGGCCCCTTAGTCGTATTTTTCGTTCCGATGGTTGTCAGCGGCCTCGTACTCCTCCTGCAACAGCGAGAAGACCATCATATCCACCAGTTCCCCTGTGAGAATGCGGCCTGACTGACGGAGAGTTCCCTCGTGAACAAAGCCCAGTCGTTGCGGTACACCAACGCTGCGATGATTTCCCGAAGCCACGTGAACCTCGACCCGAATGATGCCCAGGGTTTCAAACGCAAGCGAGCATACCAGCCTTCCTGCCTCCGTCATGTACCCATGGCCCTCGGCGGACTTTCGCAGCCAGTAACCGAGATCCAAAGAGGGCACATTCCACTGGATCCGGTTCAGATTGATCGCGCCAAGATACCTGCCGGTGGCACGCTCCCAGATACCAAATGGCAGATCGTCACGCAGCAGCCAGTGGGCCTGCATCTTGCGCGCGCTCACCTCAGAGTCTGCCGGCAATTTATGTGCCTCGCCCCAGGGTATCCACGGTAAGTGATGATCACGTGACTCGTCAATAGCTTCCCACAGTTGCGCGCCGTCTCCCGGTCGATAGGGCCTCAGCAGGACGCGTTCCCCAATCAACTCGTCAGGGACCTTCCTCAAAATCGGCGCGATTACTTCGGGCATTTCCGTCTGTCTCCCCCTGCGGTGATCTCGAGTCCGGCTGCATCGGACAGTCCGTTACGGTTGCCGCTGAGGACGATCGATGCGGGGATGCCCCACTTCACCGCAAGTGCTAGGTTTTTGTCGACCTCTTTTTCGATTCGGTCGTGGTTCTCACGTTTGTTCAGCCCGTCGCCAAGCGACTGATGTCCGCCTGTCGTAATGATCTTCCACCCGCCATCGACGATCTGCGCGTAGAGTTCTTCGGGAGCCATCTCGACGACATGATAGCCGATACGGGCAGGGTTTGCGATCAGTTCGGCAGCGGGCATCTTGTTCTTGAAACCCCACCATGCGATCGATTGTTTGATACTTTTAGGACTTACGCATATGTTGCTCGCTGTAAAGGGCTTTGAAATCAAACTCTGTAAAGACCGATCAGTTCAGAGACGAAAACGAGCCATGTTGCTCATCTCAAAGGCCGAAGATTCGTCATGAAAAGTGTCTTTCTGAGATCGAACACTTTGTCATGACCAACAACCGCCTAAGTCCTAACTATTTGCCATCGTTATTTTCCTCCAGTTGGTTTATTCCATCGTTTGCTATTATGGGTTCAGGGACGCGGCGATGATCGGATGTCGTAAAGCCCATATCGTGCCTGATTCGTGCAGAACATATAGTTTGTCGGCGTCGATACTCGGCAGCCCGACATAGTCGTCGGGTCTGCCCGTATCCCTATGTATACCCGTTGAAAACCCGGTCACCACACCGAGGCGCTTACCGGTTTCCGGATCGACGATCCCCAGCCCACAAAACATCGCCTCATACAGTAGGCGAGTCGCAGGATCCCAGCGCAGCTCCACTCCAGAACAACGAGGATAGGGAAGACGCCACTTCACACCTTTTATATCGATACCCAGCAGTTCCGACCTTGGATTGGCTGGTATCTTCTCGTCACGATGAGGTTCATTCGAAATGACTGCACAAAGCGTTGATCCCGCTGACGCTACAGATTTGATTTTCTGACCACGCCACCGCCAGACCCGAATGATCTCTCCCGTCTTTGGCGAGAGACCATACAATACCGTGCTCGTGTGTATCAGCACCATACCCTCGAATAGTTGAACCTGAGCGGCACTGCCGTGTCGAAGACGCTGCCGCCAGACTTCTTGTCCGGTCGCTTGATCGCAGGCAAGTACCAGACTGGCATTGGTAGCGGTGATGATCAGATTGTCGAATGCCAGCGCAGTTGCGTTCACCTGCGAGTAACGCGAGCGTGATGTCTGAACGCGCCACTTCCGTTCACCCGTCTCCGCCCAGAGGCAGGCGAGCATTCCTCCTCGATCACCGATATAGACCGAGTTGCCAGCGTACATCGGCTGGGAATAGATCGTCTCGCCATCCCCCTCAAAAGGTTTATATTTCCAGAGGCTCTGCCCGGTTTCCGTAGAGAGCGACTGAACAGAACGGAAGTCTCCAACAAAAAGGAAGCTTGCTGCGGAAACAACAGTAGTCGCCAGGTCGGAGAGGGAATGCCGCCATCGGTACTGTCCCGTGACTTTGTCGACAGCTTCGACTATCCCGGGCGAAAAAGTACAAACCACCACCAGATCGTCGTGAACGACAGGTTTAGGAAAGCAGGTTCTATCCGGCAAGAAAGCTATTTTAGTGTCGGGGATCAAATGCTTCCAGACGAGCAGGTCGTTAGCGTGAAAGATGCTGGCAGGGTTCAGCACTTCGACAGGATCTTCGGGATGCTTCATCGACTCATTTCCTTGGTTCCCGTCACTGCGTACGACCCCATCCAAAAACAAAGCGCATCAATTCGCCCCGATACAGGGTTCACAGTACCGGGCAGGAAGTCCTGCTCGATTTTGCCCGATTGCCACAAACGCATTCAAGTTCAACTGGGACGGGCCATTTGCAACTACGATTTTTTGCGAGGGATTTTAATTTTAGTTGACACAGAGTTTTTGTCCGGTGTATAATGGGTTATTCGTATTGGAATTATGAGTGCAGTTCGGGCATTTGCCAGTCATGTCGGTCAGATACAGCTATGTCAATCAAAAGTGGACGAATCGAACATTTCGCTATAAGCCCGCGTCGTCAGCGTATCGGGAGATAACCCACGCTGCACGCCGCACAATTTCCATTCGTCGAGCAAAAGCCGTGGGACATCCTGTAAAGTGGGTGGCTTCGCGGCGATTTTATTTATCTGTGCCGAAAGCCGCCGGTTCCCGCGAACCGCGCGGCTTTCTTGTTTCCCCTGGGCAGAACCTTCCTGCATCGAGACTGCCCGATGCAGCAGTGTTTATATAAATGCACGCTAGAACTCGAGGAGACTTTCTCAGTGGCACCGACCGGGGAGTGGCAGAAAGAGACGTCGGCTTCGATGCCGATCTGGAAATGGAGGATGCAGGGTAACCTCTATTTGTGGCGATTCGAAGGGGACCTACGGAATATGCCGGGATGGCATCTGCACGTCGACGATTTAGCTTCGGCGAGCATTGCCGATCTGATCGATAGAATGCTCGCTTCTGAGAAGCCGTGCCGCAAAGTCGTTGACATCGTGCCTGAGCGACCTTTGCCGGTAAATCCCGACTCGCCCTGGCATGCCGCTTCCCAACTAGTTCTGATCTATGCGAGAGAAGAAGTCGAACCCAATTACTGGCTTGCCGAGCTCATGTCGAGTAAACTGCATCTTACGCTCGGCACAAACAAACTGCAGGAGCTCAAAGCCGGAGTGATCGGCGTTCCGCTCGGAAAAGATGATTACGCTATCGGGCCTAATGTCAACCTTGCTAAAATGACAGGCAGAGAGCGATGGAAGCACGAATGTATCTGGTTCTGGTCTCACAACCCTGTCTATTAGTATATGGAACCTAAAACGACATAGCGCTCCAGGAATGCTGGAAGTTTGAAACTAAGGTCACTATTTCCCTACCTGATTCTCTCGAACAGAGTAGTGTCCACTCCCCCACTCCCAAAGCTTCGGAAGAGGGGCATGGGCGAGGTTTAACAGATGACATCAGGAAAGCAGAGATATTTAACGATATGCTGAACGTCGGAGTTGTGGGCGCATCTGGTTATGGGGGCGGCGAACTGCTGCGTTTGCTGTCGCGTCACCCGCAGGCGCGGATCGCCTGCGCCGTTTCCGAGACCTATGCCGGAAAACCCATCTCTGCCGCGTTTCCGGGTCTGCTGACGCTGCCGGAACTGCGGTTCACAGATGGCGCTGGCGCGGAACTGACAGAATGCGACGTTGTTTTTCTGGCGCAGGAGAATGGCAAGGCGATGCATGCCGTCACACCGCTATTGGAAGCTGGCAGCAAAGTTATCGACCTGTCGGCAGACTTCCGATTCCGTGACGCGGAGGTCTATGCACACTGGTACGGCGCGGCGCACGCCGAGCCGGAATGGAACTCGAAAGCGGTCTACGGGTTGCCAGAACTGCATCGCGACGCGATATGCAAAGCGCAGCTCGTCGGCAATCCTGGCTGCTATCCTACTGCCACGATTCTAGGTCTCGCGCCGCTCGTACAACGCAAATTCGTCGCCGTCGATAGTCTGCTCGTCGACGCGAAATCGGGCGTTTCCGGCGCGGGCAGGGCAAAATTCAGCCTCGATTATCATTATCCTGAGATGAACGAGAGTGTCAGCGCTTACAAAACTTCTGGAACGCACCGGCACACACCGGAAATCGAACAGGCGCTGTCGGCGCTGGCCGGACTCGACCGCGCGTTCCCGCTCACCTTCACGCCGCACCTGATCCCGATGACCCGCGGCATACTGGCAACCTGCTATGGAACACTACTTGAAAGCGCAAGTGCGGAAGAACTGCTTACCGTCTACAGAGAGTTTTACGCCGATGCGCCGTTCGTTCGCATCCTCGAAGAGCACCTCCCGGCGACGAAGCACACGCTCGGCACAAACTATTGCCAGATCGGTCTAACAGTCGATCCTCGCAATAACCGTGTGACAATTGTCTCCTGTATCGACAATCTGGTGAAGGGTGCGGCAGGTCAGGCGATCCAGAATATGAACCTGATGTGCGGGATCGAGGAGACAGCGGGTCTCGATCTGGGAGGAATCTGGCCGTGATGTCGAAGACGCATGAAAACCAATTGATAAACAAAACAGGACTATACATATCTACGACGAACGGAGCGGATCCGTCGGAGACGGACTCACTCCACGGTCCCGGTGCTGACGACGCTGCTCATACAGCGTCTCTGCAGATTCTGCCGACGGTGCGGACCTACACACCTGACGATTTCGATGCCGCTTTCGCGCTCTGGGAGGAGGGAAACCTCAAGCCGTACACTGCCGCTGAGATCGAGCGTCTGCTGCAGTCGGGCGGCGGCGCGCTGATTGCCGAACTGCCGGACGCCGCAGGCATATTACGGGCTGTCGGTGTGCTGCTCTGGTCACACAATGGTCAGGTCGCGCTGCTCTGGAGGCTCTCGGTTTCGACAGCGCATCGGCGTCGCGGCATCGCGCGTACTTTGCTGCACAGGGTCGAAGCGGACGTTCGGGCAGCGGGCTTTCCAGGGATTCTGCTGCTGACGAATCGAGCCAACACCGGTGCAAAAGCGCTCTATACTCAGGAAGGCTGGCGGCACCGCGAGCAGAGCGAATTCTGGGTCAAGCCGCTTCCCGTTCAGGAAACGCCTGCAACTGAAACAGAACACGCAGCCTTCGAGCCATGCAAATGATCGATATTATTGTCAGAACCTTGATTTATGTGATTATTGTGATAGAAATGATTACCAGAGTGCGGATCGAAGCCTTTTCTACGAAAGTATAACAAGTTATCTTCAACCAGAAAGCTGCCAGAGTGGAGTAGTAATCACGCATTTCATCAGCTCAATCATCGCAATCAAGGTTCAGACAAATAGTGTCGGAGGGTTAAGGCGCATCGAAAAAGAGACAAGGCGATAGCAATATGATTACAAGCTGGAAAGAGGCGGAAGCAGGGATCACCTATCCCGAAGGGTTCGTTGCGGCAGGTGTACGCTGCGGGCTGAAGACAGCGGGCGAAGACCTCGTGCTGCTCGTCAGCGACAGCGCAGCAACCGTCGCAGGTGTCTTTACCACGAACCGTGTTCAGGCTGCCTGCGTACAGTATTCGCGTCGCGTAGTGCGCAGCGGAACCGCGCGCGCGGTGCTGATCAACGCCGGAAACGCCAACGCGTGTAACGGCGAGCAGGGCGACACCGACAATCGGACGATGGCAGAATGGGTTTCGCGCCACCTGAATATCGCGCCCGACACCGTGCTCACCGCCTCGACTGGCATCATCGGGCATCCAATGCCGATGGATAAATTGAAAGCGGGCATCGCCGAAGCTGTCTCCGTGCTCGACCGAGACGACACCACTGACCGTACGGTTGCCGGAGCGATAATGACCACCGATACGCGCCCGAAGTTCCGTGCTGTCGAGGTCGATTCCGATCAGTGGGTTGCGCCGATTCGATTCGGCGGGATGTGTAAGGGCGCGGGAATGATCGCGCCGAACATGGCGACGATGCTGGCGTTCGTGACGACCGATGCGCGTCTGCCTGCCCCACTGCTCCAGGAAGCGTTGAAGCGTGCGGTTGCGGTCTCCTTTAATAGCGTCACAATCGACGGCGATACGAGTACCAACGATATGTGCCTGCTTCTGGCGTCCGGAATGGGTGAGGGCGAGATTTCACGGCAGGGGGCGGCATTCGAGGATTTCGTCGAGGCGCTGACGAAGTTGTGTGTGACGCTTGCAAAAGAGATCGCGCGGGATGGCGAAGGCGCCACAAAATTGGTCGAAGTGATCGTTCGCGGCGCGGCAACGGAAGCCGGAGCGCACACGATCGCGAAGACGATCGCGGAATCGCCGCTCGTGAAGACCGCGCTTTTCGGCAACGATCCGAACTGGGGCAGGCTGCTGATGGCGGCAGGACGCGCGGGCGTCCCGCTCGATCCCAACTGTCTCGAAGCCCGGATCGGCGAGCATATCGTCTGTTCGGATGGCCGCAGCGTCGATTTCGATCGGGATGCCGCGCATGACTACCTGACCGGTTCGGAAGTGCAGATCGTCCTCGACCTGAACACCGGTGATGAGACGGCAACGGTATGGACGTGCGACTACAGCTACGACTACATCAAAATCAACGCAGAATATCATACATAAACACTCCCACGCAAAAAGCTAAAACGATGCCCAATACACTTGCTCCTTCTATACACGCCGCAGTACTGATTGAAGCCTTACCCTACCTGCGGCAGTTTTATGGAAAGACGATCGTCGTGAAGTACGGCGGCAACGCGATGACCAACGAAACGCTCAAGATGCAGGTGATGCAGGACGTCGCGCTGCTGCACTATGTCGGCATTCGACCGATTTTGGTGCACGGAGGCGGTCCCGAAATCAACGCGCTGATGAAGCAGATGGGACACGAGCCGACTTTTCTCGGTGGGCTGCGCGTGACCGATGCGGCGACGATGGAGATCGTCGAGATGGTACTGGCGGGCAAAACGAATAAGGGCATCGTTTCACTGCTCAACGGTCAGGGCGCGAAGGCGGTGGGGTTGAGCGGCAAGGACGCGAACCTGCTTGTTGCCTGCAAGATGCAGTCGGAACAGGGCGATCTCGGCTTCGTCGGCGAGGTTGCGAAAGTCAATCCGGAGATACTGACGCTGCTCGGCGAGCAGGGGTATCTGCCGGTCGTCTCGTCGGTAGCGATCGGGGCGGACGGCGAGAGTTACAATGTCAATGCCGACCACGCCGCCGGACATATAGCGGCGGCGGTCGGGGCAGCGAAACTGGTCGTCCTGACCGATGTCGATGGTCTGTACGCGAACTATCCGGACAAAGCGAGCCTGATCAACGAGATGGATGTGCGCCGTGCCGAGGAGATGATCGCGAGCGGAGCGGCGGAGCGCGGCATGATCCCGAAACTCGAAGCCTGCATCACAGCGCTGGAAGGCGGCGTCGAACGCGCACATTTGATCGACGGACGCGTCCCGCACGCGCTTCTCATCGAGATTTTCACGGACACCGGTATCGGCACGATGCTCCGCGCCTGAAAACCTCACCCCCCAACCCCCTCTCCTCTCCGTTCGTGCCTCACTAAGAGAGGGGGAGTAAGAAGCAGGGTATTGGACGCACGGGGTTGAAACCCCGGTCTGGAATTGTGAAGCCCGCCTCCGCGGGCTGAGAACGGTGTCGCAACGGCATTACGTCTATCCGACGGCTGGCGGAACCCTGTTGCTAGCCCCCCCTTTGCTTTTGTTCAAGGAGGGAGCTGGGGGGTGGTGCGTTTGTCTCCCCCTCTCTTAACGAGCTTGCGAGTGTAGAGGAGAGGGGGTCGGGGGTGAGGTTGCATTCCTCCTCTCCCGAAGCTTTAGGAGAGGGAGTCGGGGGTGAGGGCGTTTGAAATAGCCCTGTGTAGAAAGGATGATTGATCGTGACAACCGAGTTATTAACGCAGCGCCTCATGCCGTCCAGTAGGCTGGATGCGGAACATATTATGGGTCTCGATACCGAGTACGTGATGGGAACCTACGCGCGTCAGCCGATCGTTTTTGTGCGCGGCGAAGGGGCACGATTGTGGGACAGCGAAGGGCGCGAGTACCTCGATTTCCTCTCCGGCATCGCCGTCGTGCAGGTCGGGCACTGCCATCCGCGCATCGCCGAAGCGATCGCGCAGCAGGCACGCACGCTGATGCACGTCTCGAATCTGTTCCATAATCCGCTCCAGGCGGTGCTGGCGGAACGGCTCTGCACGCTCGCTGGCATGGAAAAAGTGTTCTTCTGCAACTCGGGCGCGGAAGCCAACGAAGCCGCACTGAAAATCGCCCGCAAATGGGGCAAGAAGATGCGCGGGGATGACTGCTTCGAAATCATCACTTTCGAGGGCTCGTTTCATGGGCGCACGATGGCGACGGTCACCGCGACCGCCCAGCCGAAATATCAAGCGCCTTTCCTGCCGCTGATTCCCGGCTTCCATTATGCGCCGCTCAACGATCTCCAGGCTCTCGACGAACTGATTACCGAGGACACCTGCGCCGTGATGATCGAGCCGATTCAGGGCGAAAGCGGAATCAAAGTCGCCTCGCGCAGCTTTCTGGCAGGCGTCCGTGCGCTCTGCGATGAGGCGGAAGTCCTGCTGATCCTCGACGAGGTGCAGTGCGGCATGGGACGCACCGGGCAGTTTCTGGCGAGCCAGCACGCAGGTGTGCAGGGCGACATCGTGACGATGGCAAAGGGGATCGCAGACGGCTTTCCGATGGGCGCGTGTCTGGCGCGGGGTTCGGCAGCGAACACGCTGGTTCCGGGCGACCATGGCTCGACGTTTGCCGGACAGCCACTCGCCTGCGCCGCCGCGATCGCAACCCTGGATGTGATGCAGGAGGAGGGACTGATGCTCCACGCCGCTGAAGTCGGCTCGTATTTCCGCCATGAACTGACCGCGCTGCGCCACGAACTGCCGGAGCGAATCTGTGACGTGCGCGGACACGGATTAATGATCGGGATCGAGTTCGTGCTGCCGGAAGCGAAAACCTTACTGCGCCGCCTTCTCGATCAAGGCATCGTCGCCAACGCGATCGGCGAGACAGTGTTACGGTTCGTACCGCCGCTAATCGTGACGGAAGCAGACTGCGACCGTGTCGTGACCGCGCTCCGCGCCGCATTGACAACATCCGGACCAAGTTAGCCCTCACCCCCCGGCCCCCTTCTCCCTGACATTCGTACCTCATCAGGGAGAGGGGGAGACAATGCGGACAGTGCTGTATTCGCCCTTCTCCCTAACGAAGAATGAGTGGCAGGGAGAAGGGTTGGGATGAGGGCTGTAAAACGACTGGCGAAATGCCAGCTTCGGTTTTCTGCGCCGAAATGGTGAATGACACATAGAATCCATCGCGACGTTTACCATGCTCTTATCGTTGGACTGATGAAAGGGAATCTGATTATGTGGCAGCGATTCACAGAGCGTGCACGGAGAGTAGTCTTTTTCGCACAGGAAGAGGCGGGGCGGCTTGGCGAGAATTATGTCTCGACGGAGCATTTGCTGATGGGATTGATACGGGAAGAGGACACGGTGTCTTCCCGTATCCTTGGCCACATCGGGATCTCTCTGGAGCACATCCGCAGAGAGATCGAACGACATGCGACGCTGGGCGGTGGTCGGCGGGGACAGGATACTCAGCTCACGCCCTCAGCCACGCGAGTCATCGACCTCGCCTACGATGAGGCACGACAGCTTTCCAACAACCACATCGGCACGGAGCATCTGCTGCTCGGCTTAATTCGTGAAGGCGAAGGGCTGGCAGGACGGGTTTTGGCGGAGGCTGGCGTAACGCTGGAGCGCGTCCGCGAGGAGGTTGTGAGGCTGCAAGAGACGGATCCTTGTATTGAGCCCATGAGTGACCTTGAAAAAGCGGTGGCTCAAGCGCTCGCGCAAACTGTTCCAAAGAGCGAGCAGGACACGCACATTCAACTGCTGCAACAGAGGATCGAAGCAGACGCGGCAGGCTGGCGGAAAAAGTCGGTGCTGACCCTGTTTGACATTTCCGCCGCACAAATTCGCGCTGTGCTGGACGTCGCGGCGGGGCTCAAGAAGTACGATCTGGCACGTCAGAAGAGCCTCTACTGGGCGTACCCGCGCACGCTCGCGCTGCTCTTCGAGAAGCCCTCATTACGTACCCGCGTTTCCTTCGAGGTGAGCATGGCGCACCTGCAGGGGCAGGCGATCTATCTCGCGCCAGGTGATGTCGGGCTCGGCACGCGGGAGGCGGTGCCGGATGTCGCGGAGGCGCTCGCGCGCTGGGTCGATATAATCGCCGCCCGCGTCTTTGAGCACGAGACGATCGAGGAGCTGGCTGCCAATTCCTCGATTCCGGTGATCAACGCGCTCAGCGATCGCGAACATCCGATTCAGGCATTCGCCGATCTGCTGACGCTCGAAGAGCAGAAAGGCACCCTCGGGAACAACCTCAAGCTGGCGTATATCGGCGATGGCAACAACGTGCTGAACGCGCTGCTGCTTGCCTGCGCTAAAATGGGGGTACACTGTACGGCGGCGTGTCCCGAAGGCTACCTGCCCAACTCGCGTTATATCGCCGAGGCGCACCGTATCGGGCAGGAAACCGGCGCGCGGATAGAGCTGCTAGTCGATCCTGCCGCAGCGGTTGCTGGCGCCGATGCTGTCTACACCGATGTGTGGGCGAGCATGGGTCAGGAATCGGAAAAAGAGTCGCGAAGCCAGATTTTTGCCCCCTACCAGATTAATACTGAGCTGATGCACCACGCCAAACCCGACGCGATCGTGCTGCACTGCCTGCCCGCACATCGTGGCGAAGAGGTCTCTGCCGACATCATGGCACAGCATAGAACAGTGGTTTTCGATCAGGCGGAAAACCGCCTGCACACCCAGAAGGCGCTGCTGGTATTGATACTGGGGCTTTGACCTCGGTTACACGGGGCTGAAGCCCCGGTCTGGAATTGCGAAACCCGACGCCACGGGTTGAAGAGGCGCAATCGCATTTGCTCCCCCACCTTTGCTTCCGTTCAGGGAGGGGTTGAGGTGCGGTGCATCTACTCCCAGGATTGAAACCACGGTCTGTCTGGCGGCCGAGTGTCCGTCAGCCCTCATCCCAACTCTTCTCCCTGCCACTCGCAGGCTCGTTAGGGAGAAGGGCGAATACGGCACTTCTGCATTTTTTCCCTGATGAGGTACGGATGGTAGGAGAGGAGCAGGAGGTGAGGGTTTTGATGAATAACCTACAGAAGATTGGAACGAGGATCGAACGATGCGTAAAGTAGTGCTGGTCTATTCGGGCGGGCTCGACACGTCCGTGTGCATTCCGCTGATGCGCGAAGAGTATGGTTTCGACCATGTGATCACCGTCACGGTCGATGTCGGGCAGCCCGCCGACGACATTCGCGAGGCGGAAAACCGCGCCCGCAGCCTCGGTACGGAACACTATACGGTGGACGCAAAACAGCTCTTCGTCGAGCATTTCTGCTGGCAGGCGGTCCGCGCCAACGGCGACTATCAAGGCTATCCGATCTCCACCAGCATCGCGCGTCCGCTGATCGCGCTCAAAGCAGTCGAGAAAGCGCAGGAGCTTGGCGCGACCGCGTTCGGTCACGGCTGTACCGGCAAGGGAAACGATCAGTTCCGTATCGAATACATCATGCGGACGCTGATGCCCGACGCCGAGATCATTGCGCCGATGCGTGAAGGGCGCCTGATGCCGGACGGCAGTCGCGAGCCCTGGACGCGCACCGAGGAGATCGAATACGCCAATGCGCACGGTCTGGAAATCCCGCAGACGAAAGATAAAATCTGGAGTATCGACGAGAATCTGTGGGGGCGCAGCATCGAAGGCGGGCGTCTCGAAGAGCCCGATTATGCGCCGCCGGAAGACATATTCCAATGGACACGCGGGCTTGCAGACGCACCGGACACGCCGCGCCTGCTGACGATCGGCTTCGCGAACGGCGTTCCGGTCGCCCTCGATGGCAAAGCGTACGCGCCGCTCGAACTGGTGCTGGAACTCAACAAAATCGCGGGCGAACATGGCGTCGGGCGTGTCGACATCATGGAAGACCGGATGCTCGGCTTGAAGGTGCGCGAGAACTATGAGTGCCCGTCCGCGGTCGTGCTGGTGATGGCGCATCGCGCCCTCGAAGCGCTCGTCTGCACGCAGGGCGAGCTCAAGTTCAAGGCAACTGTAGACCGTGAATGGGGGGAACTTGCCTATAAAGGGCTGTGGTTCGATCCGCTCAAAGAGGACCTGGAAGCGTTCATCAACAAGGTGCAGGAGCGCGTCACGGGCGAAGTGCATCTGCGGCTCGCGAAGGGAAGTGCGGTCGTTGTCGGGCGCAGCAGCGCCTTCGCCCTCTACAGCGAAGACCTCGCCTCGTTCGACAGCAAGACATTCAATCAGGCGGAATCGCTCGGCATGGTCAAGACACATGGGATGCAGTCGCGGCTCTACTTCAAACTCAAATACCCGCAGGGCGCGTTCCTATCCGGCAAAATGGAACAGAAACTACTTGGCAACACGGGCGACACGGAATGAAAGCAACGAATGCGTAAACTCTGGGGTGGACGTTTTACAGGGCAGACCGATGCGCTGATCGAGCGGCTCAACGACTCGCTGTCGTTCGATGCGCGGCTCTGGAAGCACGATATTCAGGGCAGCATCGCGCATGCCACGATGCTCGGCACAACCGGCATCGTGACCACAAAAGAGTCCGAACAGCTCGTAACGGGACTGCGCCGACTGCTCTCCGAGCTCGAAAAGGGCGACGTTGAACTCCCTGAAGGTGCAGAAGACGTGCATACCGCCGTCGAGATGCTGCTGCGTGAACGTCTCGGAGCGGTCGCCGGAAAGCTGCACACTGCCCGCAGTCGCAACGACCAGATCGCGACCGACATCCGGCTCTATCTGCGTGACGAGTGCGCCGCAGTGGAGGCAGACATTACCGCGTTTCAGGTCACGCTGCTGACGCTTGCGGAGCGAGAAATGACGACCGTGCTGCCCGGCTTTACGCACCTGCAGCACGCGCAGCCGCTGGTTCTGGCACATCATCTGCTCGCCTATTTCTGGATGCTCGACCGCGACCGTGAACGCCTCACCGACTGCCGACACCGCCTGAACCGCTCGCCGCTCGGGGCGGGCGCGCTGGCGGGAACCGGCTTTCCGATCGACCGGCAACAGACCGCAGATGCGCTCGGCTTCGATTCCGTGATCGAGAACAGTCTCGATGCCGTTTCCGACCGTGATTTCGCGATCGAGTTCCTCGCCTGCGCCAGCATTCTGATGATGCACCTGTCCCGTCTCGCCGAAGAGATCATTCTCTGGAACACGCCGGAGTTTGGCTTCGTGACGCTCGATGACGCCGTAACGACCGGCAGCAGCATTATGCCGCAGAAGAAGAATCCGGATGTCGCGGAACTCACGCGGGGCAAAACAGGGCGTGTTTATGGCAGTCTGATCAGTCTGCTGACGCTGATGAAGGGTTTGCCGCTCGCTTATAATAAGGATATGCAGGAGGACAAGGAGCCGCTTTTCGACGCACTCGACACGCTCCACCTTGTGCTGCCCGCGATGCAGCGTACGCTCGGAACGGCTACCTTTCATGCCGACCGAATGCGTGAAGCAACCGCTGGCGACTTCTCGACCGCGACCGACCTTGCCGACTTTCTGGTGCGGCGCGGGCTTCCGTTTCGCGACGCGCATAGCCTGGTCGGTCAGATCGTACGGCACTGTCTCGAAGAGAGCATCGCCCTCGAGGAGATCGATGAGCCGACACTGCAAATGCTCGCGCCATCTCTCGCCGAACACACTGCCGAGGCGCTTGCCGTGCTGAGCGTCGATTCCAGTATCGCGACGCGGCGCTCGCAGGGAGGCACTTCTCCCGACGCCGTTCGCATTCAGTGGGAACGCGCCAAAACGCGACTTACAGACCGATAAAGCGGTCGAACCGCCTCTAGAAAGGCACTTTCTGATACAGAGTCTGCAAGGCAGGCTCGTGTCAAACAAAATCGCCCCGCTTCCGATAAGTTTCGGAGGTGGGGCGAACTGTTTAATAGCGATCCCGATGCAGTTCGGTCAATGCCAGAAGGTTAGACTGGTGACATTGAGATCGGTATTCGCCAGATGATCGCAACGGTCACCGTTGCGATCGAGCTGTATCCCTGGCTATTCTTCGCTCTATAGGTGAAGGTCTGTGTTCCCGTGAAACCGTTAGAAGGCTTGAAGGTGCACGATCCGTCTGGGACAGCGTCACTGTGCAACAGGCAGTTTTGCTCACACAGACTGCCGAGAGTAAGCCGCTTTTGTTGGCGAGGGCGTAAGGGTACCAACACGCGCGTTCCTGCTCGGAAAGGGTAGAGAGGCGGACATCATCGCATTCGTCGCTTTGCTAATGGAAGCGCATCACGTCTGAATCGGCAACATCTCGATAACACCAAGTGTGCAGTCTATCGCTCTTCTGTCCCAGGCAGCAGAGAGGGGCGAGCAGGCAAATCGGAGTTGAGATCCAGTGCTTGCAAAAGCGTGACAAACCCCGGTTCACAGTGTGTGTCCAGACGCGCCAGGGTACAGCTCGGGCGTTCAGGAGGATCGAGGTCGCCGCCATAGATCGAACGCGCGGGCGCATTGGCTGGCGACATCGTCAGCGTGGCGGCAATCGCCTCTCCGGTAGCGGTCGCACGCAGACGCACCAGCATTATTTCTGCCAGCCCACAAATCGGCGTCACCACACGGTGCCGCTGCTGAGAGGTAGGGAGCACAAGCTCGATAAACCGCTCCTGAAAGTAAGTTCAGGGCGCCGATTGAGGCACAATATAACATTGGATGCTAATGGTTTTTTGCAACTATTGATGGTTTGAACGCACATCTTTGTTCCGCTGTCGCTCATGGATAGGATGCATATTAGACTGGACACGCGCGTAGCGCGCCAGACCTGCCTCGATAGCGGGAATGAGTTGATTTGTAAACACGGGCTTGACCAGATAACCGCATGCGCCGGAAGAGAGCGCCGCGTTGATAGATGCGTCGTCATCGGATGCCGTGACAACGACGATCGCTACATTCTGCTCGCTCAGGATTTGGCAGGCTGCCTCGATGCCTGAAACAGATCCGCCCAGGTGTATGTCCATCAGGATCAAATCGGGCTGCAGTTGTTTTGCCAGCGCAACGGCGGCTTGACCTTCGTTTACTTCACCCACCACGTCATAGCCTGCCCGAAGCAGAGCGTTACGGAAGGCGAAAATAGTATAACCTTCATCCTCACAAATGAGAACCCGCTTGCCTTTGATTCCCTGAATCACATGTCCCTCGGCTGATATAACACGAGACAAAAAGAAACCGATCCCGGGCAGAAGATCGCATTAAGAGCCGCATTTCTAGCTTGTGTAAAAATAATTATTTTGCCCTATTCAATACAGGAAAAGCATTTCCTGCTTCTTTTTTGCTCTGTCGAAACATTTTTTCAACGCCCGAAAAAGGGAAGTGTGTATCCGTCTTGTTTTGCTGTGATTTGTTATCAGACATCTTATTTTTAGGACTTACGCGGTTGTTGGTAGCGTTAAAGTCGGTCGGGCTCGGTAGGCTCGGATCGCCTCGCGCATCAGCCGCTTCTTGCTCTCGTACCAACTCAGACCCGTCTGCCAACGCTGGTACTCTAACCGAACAAACGCAC
>JBBQPY010000017.1:0-45694 GCA_038216735.1 Chthonomonadales bacterium | reverse complement strand
CCGACATAGACAAGTTGCAACGAAAATGGGCCTCTACAATGCCCTGTGCGGCCACTCTGGAAATTTACGTGACTGAAATGTCACCAAAAAATCGGTCATTCGGTTCAAAACGACGCAGACGCTTATTTCGCAATCGGTCTTCACTATGTCCATTCTCGATAAATTTCGCTACCGGCCCGATATCGACGGGCTCCGTGCAGTCGCAGTGCTTGCCGTGGTGCTCTATCATGCCGGTTTCGGCTGTCCTGGCGGGTATATCGGCGTCGATGTATTCTTTGTGATCTCCGGTTTTTTGATCACCTCTTTGATCTGGAGGGAACTCGAAAACAAAACATTCGTGTTCGGCGCCTTCTGGGAAAGACGTGCGCGTCGCATCGTCCCTGCCCTGATCGTAGTCACGATTGCGACCCTAATTGCCGGATGGTTTTTGCTGCTGCCCGTCGATTTTAGGAGCCTCGGACGAGCGTCCGCATCACAAGCCGTTTTCGCTGCCAACATTCATTACTGGCATGATTCAGGCTACTTTGAAGGCATTGCCGAAGAGAAACCGCTGCTTCATACCTGGTCTCTGGCAGTGGAGGAGCAATTCTATCTCGTCGTCCCCTTTTTGCTGTGGGGCGTATTCCGCTTGCCTCGGTTCCGCAGCCGAGCAGGTATCCTCGCATTGATTACAACAGGATTGCTACTGAGCTTTCTGATGAGTGTGTACACCGTCTCGCGTCAGCCCAGGGCTGCTTTCTACCTACTTCCCACGCGCGCCTGGGAGCTGTTATTTGGCTCGCTCATCGCCTTCCTGCCGACAGTTTCATTGTTGGTCAGCCGTCGGAGCCTGCGGGAGTTTATTGCGCTGGCAGGTCTGGCGCTCGTACTGACCCCTGTCTTCTTCTACTCGACGCAAACGCCCTTTCCAGGACTTGCCGCGCTGCCGGTCTGTCTCGGCACGGCGCTGCTGATCTGGGCAAATGGGCTGGGGCAGACAAGCATAAGTAGAGCTCTGTCGACACGTCCGATCGTTTTTCTCGGATTGATCTCGTATTCGCTCTACCTCTGGCACTGGCCGCTTTTTGCTTTCAGTAAGTATGCCGCGATTGCGCCACTTTCGCCAGGCTACCGCTTCGGGATGCTGGGTTTGGGGCTTCTGCTCGCGATCCTCTCCTGGAAGTATGTGGAAACCCCGTTTCGAGAACGCAAACTGGGCGCCTCGAGGAAATCCATGTTCGCTTTCGCTGGAGCCGGTCTGGTGAGCGTTCTTGCAATCGGACTGCTCTGTATGCGAATGCAGGGATTTCCGCAACGCTTTCCGCCACGGGCACAGAACTTTGCCAACGCAAAATCCGATATGGCTTTCGTCAACGAACTCACGATGGGAGATGTGCGGGACGGAAAGTTCGTTCCGATTGGCGATCCGAACCCGAGCCTTCGCCCGACGGTAATGGTCTGGGGCGACAGCAATGCGATGGCTGCTCTACCGGCAGTCGATGCGCTGTTGAAGGAAAAAGGGCTCGCTGGACGCGCGGCAACTCACTCTGCGACCGCGCCCGTACTCGACAGGGTGATGTTCGTAAAGTTTGGGATGAATGAAAAAGCCGTCGACTATAATAATGCCGTTTTCGGCTACATACAGGCCCAGAAATTTTCCGATGTGATTTTAATCGGTCACTGGCAATTTTACGTCGCGCCGGACGGACACAATCCTGAATCCTTTGCTTCCTCTTTGCTGGCGACAGTGCGGCGGATCAGCGCGGCAGGCTCTCGCCCCTGGGTGCTCCTCGACGTTCCGACCCATCCATTTAGTGTGCCAAAAGTACTCTCGAGCCCTCTTTATCTGCATGCCGACATCGCGTCACTCTGTGCCCGACCCACGGCACAGAACGAAATCGAAGCGGAAGATCCGAATATCATTTCTAAAATAGAAGCCGCTGGCGGGCGCGTCCTGGATCCCAGGCCGCGGTTTCTCGATCCGACTGGCAAGTACTATATTATTCAATCCAACGGGATTGCGCTCTACCGCGATGATCATCACTTGACGACGCAGGGGGCTAAACTCATACTCCTACCCTTCCTCCGCGATTCTTGGAAGCTGGTAAAATAGCGAGGATGTTAGAAGCTTCAGCCTCCCAGCAGTATAGGGGTTTTCGTGCGCGGATAGACCGCCTATTTGCTGCCTGCTAGATAATGTTACGATGCCGATTGAAGATATATTAGGAGAAGTTGTCAGGGAAGCGAGCGTCGTGTCGCCAGCCCTATTATCCGCTCATGGCAGTGTGGAACTTCGCTGTCTTGATGCATGAGCACTTTTCAACCCAAGTATTTCTCTCTATCGCCACCACGAATCGCCAACAAAGGAGCCCATTCGATGCATATCAGGAAAGTTTCTGTATTACTCGCACTCGCACTTGCCATCGCTGCTCCGTCTGCTGCCACAGCACAGCGCTCACCGGCCCCTCACACTGGTGGCACAAACACAAAAACTGCGCCCAGAGCGGGCGCAAAAGTCAGCTATTCGGGGCCGGTCAAAGGAACACCCACCGGTACGACCTTTATTCTGGCGCTCCGAAAAGGTCCGATCACCGTCGATGCCGCTCACGCACAGGTACGATATAAGGGGCAATTCGCGAAGTTCGAATTGATCAAAGGCGGCACCTTCGTGACCGTCGTAGGGCACGCGACCGGAACGACTCTTCAGGCAACCACAATCACAATCAATCGGCTGCCCGGCGAGAAGACTACACCGAAAAATCCAAAGATGCCGAGAACATCGCCTTCAGCCCACACGCCGAAGATGTAGGCTGTATCGTGCAAGAGTAGAATGATCGCACGACGTGAACAGTCTGTGCGCTCATTTTTCGCCAGGGAGAGACGATGTATTTACGGTAGGACAGGCATGGGAGCGGGATCTTCTGCGGCGGTGAGACGTGCCAGATGCAGACGTTTCTGCTTCACCAAATAGGCGTGCAGGCACTCCGCCGCCAGACCGTGCAGCATCAGCCGGTGCCCTGCGCTCAATGTGGACTCCGGGATCATCGGATGCCGATTATTCACTAGCCCGAGAAATTTGTGCTCTTTGATTAGCGTTGAAGCATACAGCGCGATCGTCTCATCCAGTTGCAGCGAGTTGCACGATCGCCAGAAATCGCTGTCGGTGAGCAGCAACTGGTACATCGGCGTGTACATTTCGATCGCGCTTTCCAGATCGATCACGTTGAACCGTCCGTGCGGCATCTCCTCGATCGGAAAATCTCCGTCCGTGATCGCGCTGAAATCGAGCTCGTCGTTGGGCTGAAGCTCGAGGTCTTTTTCGTTGAGCTGTCGGTTGAACTCGATGATGAAGTTGTAAATGTTCAGGTCGTGCTGTAGAAACACATTGTCTACCAGATCGTGCAGTGTCTTCGGGCGTAAAGGGTTGAGTTCCATCTTCACGCCCTTTGTATTCGTCGCGACGAACTGCAGCAGCTCCGAACCGATATTGAAATGGCGCATGATCAAAAAATTCGCATACGGCGAAACGAACCATTTCAAACCGAGATAGATCGTGTGATGCAGCAGCCGTGCTGAGTTCAGCGCGTTGGGCAGAATCGTCTTCAGCACCTTGAAGAAGCAGATCGCGAGGCGGCAGAACGGGCGAACCAGCGGAAAGAAGAACTGTCGCGACCAGGAGGAGACATCCACAAGCAGGTTCGCTTTGGCGGTCTCCTGTATCGGAACGCTCGAATCCAGATAGAGCGCCAGCCAGGGATTCGGGTCGCGCAGATCGCTCTTGACGTTTTGCAGTCGCTGTATTGCGTCGGTTGGCGGCATCGTTAAAAATTCCCAATCTCTTCGAGTTGAAGAATGTACAAACGGGCGACCACTTTCGCGGTTTTGACGATCTCAGCGGTCAGCGCCTCGGTCAGAATGCCGGACTGCACCGCCTGATCGAGCCGTTCGAAGTGCAGGTCATCGCTCGTCGAATGGTAAGCGAGAAATGAAACCTGTCGGGGTTCGAGGTTCAACTGCTCGCGAATCCGCTCCGCCCACTGCCCCGCCACGTGTCGCCCCATGCCCTCGATAATGAACATTGCGCCGATTAGATCGAACGGGTTTTCACGGCTCGCGCGGCTCAGGATGAACTCTGACAGCGCCGTGCTGCCGATGTTTTTCGATCCGGCGCGAATTGTTTCTGCGTCGCCTCCGACGGAAATGTAGTCACGCTCCATCATCTCGAAGTCGCGGTGTTCGTCGTGCGAATGCCCGATGAATGCCGAGCGTATCGAAAAGTGCTCGCGGGTGATGTTCGAGGCTGCGCGTGAAATCCACCGCGAACCGTCGATCACCTGCTGTCTCAGGTTGAAGAGCAGGTCGCGATAGTCCTGCATTGTGAGCCGTCCCTGATCGAGTTTGGCAATGAACGGAGTCGTATGCAGGCGGGTTTCGAAGTCCGTCCAGACGATCGCGAGCTGGCGAACGAGCGACTCTTCGATTGCAGTCCCGCCGGTTTTGATGTCGGGCGGCAGCGAAAGCGGAAAATCCGTGGGCGGAGCTGCTGCGGCTACTTTCACCGCAGTCTGATCGATTGCAGAAGTCTGCCTGGACTTCAAGTTAACCTCCTCGCTCACGGCTCGGAGAATCACGTAGCTGAACAGGAAGCGTCCGCTTTCGGGCACGATGCACACCAGTCGCTGACCCGGCTCGATCTGGCCGCTACGCAACAGGTCGCCGAGCATCAGCGGGAAGGCGGCAGCTCCGACATTGCCGCATGTGGACAGGTTGGAGTATATGCGGTCTGGTGCGATCGTCAAGCCGCCGCGCACGAGCAGTTCGTACGCCTGCGTACGAAACAAGTGTGAGGAGTAGTGCGTCACCCACCAGTCTACTCCTTTTGGGTCGAGTTTGCCCTCCTCGATCATCTCGAAAACGCCGTTCACGCAGAGCCGAACGACATCCTTCAGCATCGCAGTGTTCTGGTGCAAGTTGATCGCTCCGGCGGCGGACGCCGTTTCGAAGTCCGGGTAGTCGAGCCAGCCGATCTGCCCGTCTCCGCACACTTCGTTTTTATTGCCCACAAACATACAGGGTGGGTACTGACCGGCATACGATTTGACGACGATCTGTTCGATCTCCAGTGAGATTCCCTGCGCGGCAGGCGTGTCGCTCAGCAGCAGCGCTCCTGCGCCATCGGAGAGCATCCAGCGCAGAAACTCCGTTTCGAGTGGCAGTTTCTTGTCGTCGCCGTAGCCCTGCGCCCGAAACCGGGACGCTTTGAGCAGCCGGCTGGCGAATTCGCTCGCTACACACACCGCCGTTCCGACCTCTCCCGCACCGACCGCGAGCGCGGCATGCCGCAGCCCGATCACGCTGCTCGCACAGATTCCATGCACCGTCGCGATTTCACAGGGCGGCGTTTTCAGCTCGCCATGCACCATGCTCGCAAAACCCGGCATCGGCAGATCGCCCTGCGAGGTCGCCGCGACCAGCAGGCGCACCTCTTTGATATCCAGATCGCTCGATTTGAGCGCGTCACGAACCGCGAAAGCCGCCATCTGAGCATTGGTATAGACTGTCTGCTGTCGGTCGTCGATCGCGTAGTAGCGCTGCGTGATCTGGTTCTGCCGCAATACCCGCTCTCGCAAAGCCGAAGGCTTACTGCCGATCTGCCCGAGCCGCGCTTCCATCTGCTCGTTGCCGACGGGCTCGCCCGGCAGGAATCGCCCGGCGGAGGTGATGAAACATTTCTGCTGCAAGGGGTCTCTCCCTGGGAACGTGGTAATGGATTGCACTCGCTGTACACTTTAGCGGGAGCTATCTGTTTTTATGGCAGACCGCCGAGCTTATGAGAAGGTTATAACCAGTATAGCGCAGGCGAGAGGATATTTCATGGGGCAAAAGACCTATTTCGGGATAGGTGATGTCAACCCGTGACGTGGGGTTTTGCAATTCCTGACCGGAAATTTATTACAATGGATTCTATGGCTGCGGGTTTTGCTGCGCCAGACCGGGGTTTCAACTCAGTGCGGTTTGTGGGTTGGAGCGACAGCCACTTACGAAGACTGCGCGAGTTCCAGCAATCGATCGGCGTCGGCGATCAGACCGTCACGGTTTTGCAGCGGAGCCAGCCAGCGTTCAGGAATGCCCGACAGTCCGTAGTGCGCACCGGCAAGCGCGCCGACGACTGCGCCAACGGTGTCGGCATCCTCGCCCCGGTTGACCGCCGCGACCACCGCCGCCTCGAAGCTGTGCGTATGCAAAAAACACCAGACCGCAACCTCCAGCGTGTCCAGCACATAGCCTGTCGGCGGAGTGGTATTGAGTGGCTGCACCGCGCGGCGCACACGCTCCAGCACGCCCTCCGAAGCCTCTTCACACGCATCCCCGGCGGCATAAATGGCTTCCTGCCGATCCTTGCCTGCCAGCAGCAGCGCAACCGCGACATTGACGAACACGCAGGACCATTCGCAGTCCGGATGCGCGTGCGTGATGCGCGACAGCACGGGTGAGAGAGCGGCGGCATAGTCGGGATGCCGATAAAAAAACATCGCGAGCGGCGCACAGCGCATTAGCGAACCATTCGGGGCATTGTTCGGATTCTCGTCCTGCGCGGCGCGGCTCGCCTCCTCCCACGGCGTTCCGCCAGCGATACCGGAGAGCACAGCACGCGTATGGCTGCCGATGTCGGGCGGGCTCGAATGCATCCAGTCAACGAAACGCCGCGCGATGTCGTCGGGGTCGAATACGCGCTTCGTAAGCAGGCTCTCGACTGTGCAGAGCGTCATTTGCGTGTCGTCCGTATAGGCTCCCGGCGCGAGTTTGAGCCAGCCGCCGCCGATCATATCGACGACATAGTTCTCCGGCGAACGGGCAGGCTGAAACTCTAGCGGCGCGCCGAGCGCGTCGCCGACTGCCAGACCGATGAGCGCACCGCGAAACCGGTCGCGCAATGGCTCGGGAGGCTGGATGGGCGGTGTCCCCTCCATTACGCTGCCGGCTCCAGATTCAGGAACTCTTTCATAGCCTGAATCAGTTTCTTCCGATCGTCAGGGTCAGCCATCTGTAAGCCGTAATGATTGATGTAGAGTACCTGCTGATTGACCCACTCCTCATAACACGCGGCGCAGACGTTGTTGATCACGCGCTCGCCGAGCTGCCCACCGACCGGCGGGGAAGCCAAACCTTCCGCAGTCTTTCCGCAGCGCACACAGTTCACCATCGCCATTTACAGTGCTCCTTCCATACTTCCCAAACCACACTCATTTGATACTATTCACCCTCTTCAGTGCATTCCTCTATCGAGGGAATTGGATCTCCTCCCGCTCATCTGGCAGCTTGGCGAGGAGAGAACTGCCGGCGAGAGGGGATACCTGCCCTGACTTTTCTTTACTTTTCTTTCACTAACCCCACTATTACACCGCGCTATATCGGGTATTGCGCTTCACCACAAGGATTTTACCGCATGTAAGGCGAATGTCTGTGCATACACTTTGAGAATGCCTATCCGGCATTACAACTGGCTGACGCAAAAAGCGGCAGGGAGTTCTGCAATCTTACGAAAACATGCCGCCTCGATCCGCGATCGGACCGCGATTTCGTAGTTCGTTCGAGATTGAGGTTTAAGGAGCGAGCCTTGAAAGACCCACGCTATACGACACTCGCGAAGCTGCTCGTGCAGCACTCCATCAAGGTCACGCCAGGCGATAAAGTGCTTGTCGAAGCCTTCGATATTCCCTCCGATTTCATCGTCGAACTCGTTCGCGTGATTGCTGAGGCGGGTGGCCTTCCGATCGTCTCGACCTACCAGCAGCCGGTGCTGCGAGCGCTCTACAACGCGGCGACCGAAGAGCAGATGCAGACGATCGGGCGCATCGAACGCGCTCGAATGGAGGCGGTGCAGTGCTACATCGGCGTACGCGGCTCCCATAATATCGCCGAACTCAGTGACGTGCCCAAAGACCGGATGTCGCTTTATGAGAAGCACTGGTGGAACAACGTTCACGGGCAGGTGCGGGTGCCGAGCACGCGCTGGGTCGTGCTGCGCTGGCCCCATGCGAGCATGGCGCAGGCGGCGGGCGTCAGCACCGAAGCGTTCGAGGACTTCTATTTTAACGTCTGTGCGGGCGTCGATTATGGCAACATGGCGAAGGCGATGGAGCCGCTCCATGCTCTCATGGATCGTACCGACCGCGTTCATATTACAGGACCCGGGACCGATCTCACCTTCAGCAAAAAGGGCATTGCTACCGTACCCTGCGCTGGCGAATGCAACATACCCGACGGCGAGATATTCACCTGTCCGGTGCGCGATTCAGTCGAAGGCGTGATCCAGTACAACTGCGAGACGCTCTATCGTGGAACGATTTTCAATAACATACGTCTGGTGTTTATTAATGGCAAGATCGTCGAGGCGACCGCGGGCGGCGAGACCGCAAAACTGAACGAAATCCTCGATGCCGACGAGGGCGCGCGCTATATTGGCGAGTGGTCGCTGGCGTTCAATCCTTACGTGCTCAAGCCGATGAAGGACATCCTGTTCGACGAGAAGATCGCGGGCAGTTTCCACTTTACGCCCGGCAATGCCTACGCGGAAGCGGACAATGGCAACAAGTCGCAGGTACACTGGGATATGGTCTGTATCCAGCGTCCCGAGTACGGCGGTGGCGAGATCTATTTCGACGATGTGCTGATACGCAAGGATGGGCTGTTCGTGCTGCCCGAGCTCGAGGCGCTGAACCCCGCCGGTCTCACCGCACTCTGACCTGACGGGATCAATATCTTACTCTCCTCTCGCTAACGAGGAACGATTGGCAGGGAGAGGGACTGGGCGTGGGGCTGTCAGTACACATCCCCGACGCCGACGCCGAGCGTTTGACCGGACGCGCCGCGATTGGCGTTTCGCGAAAAGGGCAGTGCCAGTATCCGGATCGAAAACTGGAACTGTCTGTCGGGGCGGTAGCTGCTCGTATTCTCGACGTAGGTGAAATTAGCCTCGATACAGTCCCAGCGGTGCGTCAATTGAAGGCTGCGGCTCTCGAACTGACCGCTGTTTCCGCTGTAGCGCAGCAAGCCCGTGACGCGCCACCGCGGACCGAACGGTAGATTGAATTGCGTGTTGATCTGCGAGAACTTACGGCGGATACCCTTCTGTTGCGGATCGATTCGGGTCACGAGGTCGAAGCCGAAATCGTTTGCGCCGCGCAGCTGCATCTGGTTCGTAAAGGCGAAAAAGCGCGCGCGATTTGGGTCGTAGGTCGCCAGCGAATCGAAGCGCAGATTGTTGTTCGGTCGCCACATGAGCCGTGTCGAGAGCGACTGCCAGGGAGCGAGATGCGAAGTGCCCAGCAAGTCATAGCCGACGCGAGCGGTCGCCTGAAAATGGGTGTCATCGAGATAGCCGCCCTCTGCGGAGAGGAAATTCGCGCGCCCATAGGTGTCGAAGGCGAATGGGGTTCCGCCCTCCGGCTGCTCATAGCGGTAGTCGAAATCGATGCCGGAGCGCCCGGCGAGATGCTGGCGAAGGCGCGTGTTGTTGCGGACATCGTACTGCGCCGCGCCATCTCCATACATACGTTGCTCGAAGCCGCCGCCCGTCACGAGTTCCGTGCGCCCGCGCAGCAGTGAGAACTGCTGGACCGTCGCGCCGACCAGATACCGTTCCGTGTTGATATGGCTGCTCGGCTCATTGAAGCGCCCGATATCGACGAGGAAGTTGGTCGGGATTTTGCGCAGGAAGCCGCCGCGAAAGTTGTTCGTGTCCGCCGTAAACTGGAATTCGGGCAGCTTTTCGAGTGTGCCGAAACTACTGCCGCCAGTCTGCTTGCCGAACGGTGTGCTCTTGTTGGCACTGAGTGTGTACGAGTATTCGCGTGAGTAGTGCTGGAACTGCAGGTCCGAATCGATGCGCGCGCTGCGGGTAGAATTATCGACTGCGGGAGTCGTTGCGGTAGCCAGCGTCGAACTCGTATTGATCAGGCGGGACAGGTTCAGGTTGAGTCCGAGGGAGTTACGGTTTGAGCCGCGTGTGGCGAACTCGAATGTCTGCCGCAATGCGCCCGTAAGCTGGCTCGATGAGAACGCCGAACTGGTGGGCGCGGCGTCCTGGCTATTGGTCATGTAGTTTAGCGAGAGTTCGCCGTTAACACCGTGCGTGGCGTCGCTGTGAAAGAAGTCGAAGCGCGAAGTTTGAGCCGTTGCGCCGCTTGAGACGAGGAAACTGTTACGCCGGAATTCTGTGCTGACATCGAATCGGTTGCTGCCGCCGATGCTCTGCTGATGCCGCGCGCTGGCATTGAAGTTCCGATCGAAACCGTCTTTGAGGTAGCCCTGCGCCGTAATCAAGCCGCCGCTCTGCGGTCCGATACCGGTTCCGAGGCGCGGCAGACGCGCTCCGGTCGAACCATAACCATAGGCGGTTGTGAATGCGCCGCCCCCGCCAGGAATTATGCCGGCACCGCCGCTATAGTTTCCGTAGCCGGAGGTATCGAACGCGCTGCCCTGTTTGCCCGCGAGATACTCCTGCTCGACGCGGTAGCCGATGCCTCTTTTTTGAGTGATGTCGGTCCGCAGAAAGGTGGCGGCGTCCCCACCCTCAGCGAAAGTGTAGGGAAAGCGGGCGTAGTAACCTTCATCGACGTTCTGTCCGATCTCGGGCAGGTAGTCCGCCTGCGGGCGGCGTGGACGGCGACGGTCGAGCGGAATTACGATCGTCGGCAGCGTGATCAGTTTGACGCCAAAAAAGAACACGCCGACCCGCCGCAGTACCAGCCTTTTTTGTGGAAACAGTTCCGCGTTTCGGATGCGCAGATCGTAATGGTGAAAAGGCTCGATGCAGGTAGTAACGACGAAGTCGTCGGCATTCGTGTAGCCTGCGCGGTCGCCGAAGAGCTCGCCGCCAGTAAAAAATACGGGATCGTAGACGCGCCCCTGCAGCAGTTCGGGACTGATGATTCCGCGCGGATTGTCGAGACGATAGCGGCGCTCGCGCGGGTAAAAGTGGATGACGTCCGCATAACTCGTTGCGCCGTTCGCGGCGATTTTCGCGTTTCCGGTAAAGATCAGTTCGCGATTGAGATTGCCTTCGAGTCGATCGGACGTGATCGTAATTCCCGCATAGGTGATTTCCACGCGTTTGGAAGCTGAGATATTGCCGAAGATGTCCTGCGAAAAGCTCTCGAAGCTGTATTTCAGCGCCGGACGCGAAGGAGGCTGCAGCGGCTTACCGGTATCGTCGGTAGGGGCTGGTACGCCTGCATCTGGACCTCCAGAGACATCGCCTGTGCTTCCCTTTTTCCCTGAAGTTTCGGGTGAAGGGGGCTGAGGAGTTGAGGGCGGAATGGCTGTAGTTTTTTCGGTGGGTGGCGCTTGAGCAGCCTGCGCCAGACAGGTCACGGAACCCCCGTTGGCGAGTGTGAGCAGCGGGATACCGAAAAGGAATGGCTTGAGCGCGGGCGGCAAAACACACAGACGGGTATTATAGTGATGCGAGGGCAGCAATTGGATGCGGAATAAGGAGTGTGTTTTCAGACATTTCATACAGACGGCATTATAGCATACGCCCTGCCCGCGTACAAGTACGGGGAATTAGTGGTCCATCCATCCCCTTCCGTCAGAGCTTCCGGAGCACTTTGAATCTATTATGTTTACATCCAATACGGTCATTATCGAAGGTGACGCGGAGCAGATCCACGACCATATCTACCAACTCGCCGCCAACATTCAGGATTGGCCCGCGCTGCTTCCCCACTATCAGTTCATGCACATTATCGAGCAGTCCGAAACGCATAAGGTAGCGGATTTCGGCGCGTCACGGGACGGCTTTCCCTGCCGGTGGCGGGCGCGGCAGGAGCTTTTTCCAGCCGAAGGGCGTATCACCTACAAACATATCGCCGGTATCACGAAGGGTATGGCGGTCGAGTGGCGCCTCGTAAAACAGGGCGACAGCGTTGCCGTTACGATCGATCACGATCTGACCTATTCTTTTCCAGTACTCGGCGACCTCTTCGCGAAGTATATCGTTGGCGACCTGTTCGTACACAATATCGCGGGCAAAACCCTCGATTTCATTAAGGATACGGTCGAGCAGTCGGAGCGCGAGCGTGTCAAAGCGATCGCAGTCGCGAGGATGTCTTCCAGATAAGGGTATGATTCACCATCCCAACGCCTCCCTTCGTAAGGTGGCTAACCACCCCAACCCCTTCTTCGTAAGGAAGGGGAGTAATACGGGTACGAGTATTATATGTTTCATATAGACTGTCAAAGGAAATCATCCGCGAATAGGTTGGGGCGCTGCTTGCTGCTCCCTCTCATCGTCGAGAAGCGGTAACATAATGACAGTCCACAAAATGGCAGAGGAAATAACAAAAGTAATGACGACAGTTTCTAATAATCAGAATAAATCTGGTGATAATAATCGGCGCGTTGTGGTGACGGGAATCGGGGCGATCACGACGATCGGAAGCGGGGCAGACGGGCTGTGGGCGGGCGTGAAATGCGCGCGGTCCGCTGTCGGTCCTATCACGCGCTTCGATGCGAGCGAGCTGAACTGTAGGATCGCCGGAGAGATTCACGATTTCGACCCCTCGCTTTATCTGGAAGGCAAACCGCTCAAGCGACTCGACCGCTGTTCACAGTTCGCGGTTGCGGCCGGAAAGCAGGCAGTCGAGGATTCCGGTCTCGATCTGGCATCGGTGGAGCCGCACAAAATCGGCGTCTGCATCGGAAGCGCACTGGGCGGAGCTGCCTATGCCGAAGAGCAGCACTCGATCTATGTCAGTCAGGGGATGCGCGGCATCAGCCCGCAACTGGCGTTTCAGATGTTCGTCGGCGCGAGCAGTTGTAACGTCTCGATTTCGCTGGGTTTGACCGGCTTCAATTCGTCGAACGCCGATAGCTGCGCCTCGGGCACGATCGCGATCGGCAACAGTTGGAACATCATCAAGCGCGGCGATGCGGACGTGATGCTCTGCGGAGCGTCGGACGCGCCGCTCGCGCCGTTGTGCTTCGGAGCGTTCGCGCTGATACGTGCGATGTCGACGCGCAACGACGATCCGGCGCACGCCTGCAGCCCCTTCGACAAGAATCGTGACGGTTTCGTGATGGCGGAGGGCGCGGCGATCCTGATGCTCGAGGAGCGCGAACACGCGATCGCGCGGGGGGCGCATATCTACTGCGGAATCACTGGCTACGCCGCCTACAACGACGCGCATCACATGACCGCTCCACGACCGGACGGTACGAGCGCAGCGCGGTGTGTCTCGGAGGCGGTCAGAAAAGCGGGCATTTTGCCGGAGCAGATCGACTATATCAACGCGCATGGCTCCTCGACACCGCTCAACGATTCGACCGAAACACTGGCGCTTAAAATCGCGCTGGGTGAAGAGGTGGTTCGAAAAATCCCGATCAGCTCGACAAAAGCGATGCATGCACATGCGCTCGGCGCGTCTGGCGCGATCGAGGCGGCAATCTGCTGCCTTGCAATGCAGAATAGCTGGATACCGCCGACGATTAGCCTGCAGACTCCCGACCCGGAGTGCGATCTCGACTTCGTGCCCAACGTCGGCCGCAGCAAAACACTCAATACCGTCGTTTCCAACTCATTCGGTTTCGGCGGCATCAACGCCGCTCTCGTCTTCCAGAAACCATGAATTCTGGCTCCAAAAGACGATGTGCCCTCACCCCGACCCCTCTCCCTGCTAGTCGCAGGCTCAGTAGCGAGAGGGAGACAATCCGAACGGCGCTGTATTCGCCCTTCCCCCTAGCGAAGAATGAGCGGTAGGGAGAAGGGTTGGGATGAGGGCTGAACGACGTTTGGCGGAATGCCAAACAACAATGGGTTTTAATACTGCCGACCTGTTGAATTTCGATCCCACACGGGTCATTCACGACCATGTTGTCGAAAATTGCTCCTATTTGTGCCCGCATTCCCCAAGTTGATTCGCTCAATTCCCTGGATTTGCTGGAGGTGACGATTGGCACAGCCGCATCCCACGCCCGAAATAGAGACGCTACAGCCCGCCGTCCGCAAAGTCAGCGCGCTGACCGCACCCGCCCTAATCGTCGGGTTGCTTTGCGTCGTGATCACCTGCGTCGTGGTCTGCTATGCGGAGCTCGTCGTCGGCAAAATCCAGATCGGGTTTCTGCAGCTTCCGCCTGTCGTCGTCGGAATGCTTGTGCTGCTGCTCGGGGTCCAGGCGGTCTTTACGCGCCTCTCGCCGCGCCTGAAACTCCTCCCGCACGAGATGTTCACGGTCTATATCATGATGTTGATGGCGGCGATGGTTTCGTCACGCGGGCTGCTCCAGAAACTGATTCCGCTCCTCATCGTGCCGAACTACTATCCCGACGACACCAATGGCTGGAAAGCGAAGTTCTTCCATTTGATACCGCGCTGGGCGGTTCCCTGGGACCCGAACGGAGACTCCAAACAATACGTCTCGACTCGTTTTTATGAGGCTCTGCGACCTGGCGAGCACATTCCCTGGCATCTTTGGATCGTGCCGATGCTCGCGTGGAGCGTGTTCGTCGTGCTGATGTTCACCGCCTACCTTTGCCTCGCCGTGATCCTGCGCCGCCAGTGGGTGGACAACGAGAAGCTGACATTTCCGCTCGTTCAGCTGCCGCTTGAAATGATACGCGGTGAAACAACCAGCGGAATCGGGGGGCGCGGCGCGAGTGCGGGCTTCCTCAAGAACGGTATTACCTGGATCGGGTTTGGCCTGCCTGCAATCGTCTTCGGCTTGAAAGGGCTGCATCAGTACTATCCGAGCATTCCCGACGTGACGACCGAAATCAGCATCAACGCATTCTTCTCTCAGCCGCCATACAATCAACTCGGCTTCACTCAGATGTACTTTTCGTTCGCGGCGGTCGGGTTCTTCTATCTGCTGCCGACCGACCTGCTTTTCTCGCTATGGTTCTTCTTTTTTCTTACACGCGCAGAAGATCTGATCGGCGCTGGAATGGGCTATGAGCCGGATACGATGCCGATGTACGGCTGCAAGACCTATCAGGGCTATCAGGTGATGGGCTGTTATGTCGTGCTGGTCGGATATATGATCTACTCCGCGCGGCCGCATCTGAAGCGCGTCTGGAAGGCGGCGACGGCTTTCGGCATGTCGGCGAGTATCGGCGAAAATAGCGGTGCGGACGAGGTAATCTCCTATCGCGCAGCGTTCTGGGGACTGCTCTCGTGTGTGCTGCTGATGGCGGGGTGGATGACGCTGCTCGGGATGTCGTACTGGCTCGCGCTTTTCGAAATCTGCGTACTGATTTTTGTGGTCGCGCTGGTGATGGCGCGCAGCACCTCCGAGTCCGGAATGCTGATGACCGAGACCTCGTTCCGCCCGATCGATTTGTACCGGATGGTCGGTGACGTTCGAAACCTCGGCGCGGCAAATCTGACCGGTCTTGCGTTTCTGGATGGTCTATGGATGCGCGATCAGCGCGGGCTGGTGCTGACCGGCTTCCTCGACTCGATGAAGTTCGCGGACGGCGTACAGGTGAAGCGACGATCACTGCTGGGCGTCCTGAGTCTCGCGCTCGTCGTTGCGATCGGTGTCGCGGGTTACCTGCATATCTCGCTGCCCTACAAATTCGGCGCGGTGCAGATGTACGGCTACGTCTATCAGGCAAATCCGGTCTGGGCATTCAACGACGCGACCACTGAGATCAATCGCAGTCGAACACCGCTGCCCTTTTTCGACACTGCCAACTTCTTTGTCGGGGCGGGTCTGACACTGGCAATGGCGACGCTGCGGACGCGCCTCGCCTGGTTCCCCCTGCATCCACTCGGCTATGCGTTGTCGGGTTCGTGGACGATGATGGTGTTCTGGTTCCCGTGTTTCGTGGCGTGGCTGAGTAAGGTGTTCATACTGCGTTACGGAGGCATGAAGTTGTACTCTCGGGCGCGCCCGTTCTTCCTAGGCATGGTGCTGGGCGAGTTCACGACGGCGATATTCTTTACGCTGCCCGCGCTCTATGACCGCTTTACGCCGACGCCTTCGTTCCCCTGGCCGTAGAATCAGCTGCGGCTAGTTCGCCAACTGGAAGCAAGCCCTCCACTCTAATGGTACGCTCATCTCGTCTGAAAGATGTTCGTCTTAGAAGCAGGATACTTTCAGTGCAGGATAATATAGTCGTCTTCGCAAGTTGCGTTCTAAATCAAAATTTAATGTACTATGGCCCCTTGACCCGGTAGATTGTATAACTCGGAGGAAATCCGGTTCGTACATATCAGAGGAGAGTGATATAACTTTCTAATACTCATGGTTGAGGAGTTTTTTCAAATGGCAGACATCGTAGACACCGCTGTGGCGGCAGGCTCGTTCGGTACACTGGTAACAGCAGTCAAAGCGGCCGGACTGGTCGAGACGCTCAAGAGTGCAGGTCCGTTCACCGTATTCGCTCCGACCGACGAAGCGTTTGCAAAGATCCCCGCCGACACGCTCAACGCGGTCCTGGCAGACAAAGCGAAGCTGACAGCGATCCTTACCTACCATGTCGTTGCTGGAAAAGTTCTCGCGGCAGATGTCGTCAATCTGACCTCGGCGAAGACAGTCCAGGGCGGCGAACTAAAAATCAGCACGGAGGGCGGCGTCAAAGTGAACGACGCGAATGTGATCAAGACCGACATCGAGTGCGATAATGGCGTGATCCATGTGATCGACACCGTCCTGATGCCTGCGTAATCGGGTTCAGGCGAGCAGCAAACGTGTCGAGAGCCGGTACCGCATCTTCTGCGATACCGGCTCTTGCCTTTTGCCTCGTCATAAACTTATTCTGACAGCAACGGGCGCGAATGCTGAAAGCCGGTTGGACACGTTTATTGAGTAAAATGTTAGCGGATATGTCACATTATGTGGTGAGTACCGGTGATGAGAGCCATGAAACTAGAATATCAAGGTGCGAGCATACACCGAGCTTCAAGCATTTGGTATGCCCCAGTCAGCAGGGGATGTCTTTGATATGAGCATCGCCAGAAACGCACGTGAATCCAAGCGGCAGATGGGGCAGTTTCTGACGCCGGTACCGCTTGCCGCACAACTCGTTGCGAACCTCCCTCTCGAACGACAGCATCGCGTTCTCGAACCGAGCTTCGGCGACGGCTCCTTTCTGATTCCTCTCATCGAAAGATTTATGGCGTTTTATGAAGGAGATTCTGAGAGGCGTCTGGCGCAGGCGCTTCAGAACAACGTGTACGGCATCGAACTCGATGCCAGCCTCTATGCTAAGTGTCTGGAATCAATACGAGCGAAGTTCGGAGCGCTGCCCGCTGAGCATAACTTGGTTCAGGAAGATTTCTTCCGGTGGAATTCGCAGACCTCGGGCAGCCAGCCAACGTTATTCGACCTTTCTTTCGATCCAGACTACAAACCAACTCCGAATGCTGCCTCAATTCCCTCTTTCGACTTCATAATTGGGAATCCACCCTTTGGCGGAACGATCGATCCACTGCTTCAGGACAGCCTCGATGCGAGGTACGGGATTCGTGGCGGCGAAAAGATTAAGAAAGAGACATATTCTTTCTTCGTCGTAAGGAGTCTGGATTTGCTCAAAGAGGGCGGCGAAGTGCGCTTTATCTGTTCGGACACTTTTCTGACGATCAAGACGATGCGCGGCTTGCGCCGCCTGCTGATGAACACGGGGCGTTCCGAAGTCGAGACCCTTTCTTACTTTTCCGAAGAGACGAAGCATCCGATGGTGCTGCTGAAGTTCCGCAAGTCGCATGCAGAGATCGATACCGTCCTCGTTAACGGGCAGCGACTAGCCTGCAGTGACATTCTCAAGACGCCGAATCTCTCCTGGGGAATCAATGCCGAACTCGGCTTTTACTTCGAAGGAGAGTGTCTGGGCGATTATATGATCGCGACGAGCGGTATGACAGTCGGTAACAACGCACTTTTTTTGAGGGAAATCGGTGGAGATATTGGCGAGAATCACATCGAGGAGCCGTACGATTTCGAGTTTTTCGAGGAGCCAATCACGCTCGAAGCCGAAAGAGCGAAGGCGCGTCTGGGGAAACTCACAGCAAAGCGCAGCGCAAAGATTTCAGCACAGGAGATGGCGGGAGAGACAAGGCGGAGCGTCCGTGCCGTTCGCCACGAAGCTACGCGCACGATCACTCTTCCACACTCCGAATATCGCCATTACAACAAGGCGAGCGGAAACATTCTCTATCAGCCTCCGTCCCATGTCATATACTGGAAAGACGAGGGCGACGCGGTCTATACCTACCGGAAAAACGCGAACTGGTACCTGCACGGCGTAGGCGGAAAAAAGTTCTTCTTACGAGCGGGTCTGACCTGGCAGTTGATCGCCCCTCGGCTACACACGCGCATCCTTCCCGAAGGCTGCATTCTCGACAGCGGCGCGCCCTGTGCGTTTCTGCGGCCGAACGTGCCGGAATCGGAACTCTATTTTGTGCTTGGCTGGACACTGACCGAGACCTGCAGTCGCATCCTCAAGACAGTCATCAACCACACCCGAAACATTCAGAGCAAAGATTTCGAGCGGCTGCCCTATCCGTTCTGGGTCTCAGAAACTCGCAAAAGCGAAGCGGTCGCTTATGTTCAGGACTTAGTGGAGCGTGCCAAATCTGGCGAGTCTTTCGACAACCTTTCGCCGGAGGTTCGACGACTCGATGCGCTTTATGCTGTGCCGGACAGGGTAGGGCTATAATGTGCAAAATAGGCAGATGGAATCAAAGCCACAAACGGAGAAACAAATCCCGTCAGACCACAGTGGGATCATCCTGAAAGTGGGATTGATGCTGGACAGGCAGAGAATAGGCGGGGTGCATTCGCCCTTCTCCCTGACGAGGCACGAGTGGCAGGGAGAAGGGTTGGGCGGAGGGCGAAAGCCGGTTGTGCGACCGATGTAAGATATTCGCAGAGGAACGAACTACTGCGCGATCAATCTACCAGCCGCGAGTCGCCATAAGTTCGGTTTCTGGCAGTGTGCGTACATCGAGGCTGAACATTGCGTCGCCCAGACCCGTAGCGTATTCTGCCAGCCGTTCCGCGTCATTGAAGTGTGTTGCCGAATCGACGATTGCGCGTGCGAATGCTTTCGGATTCGATGACTTGAAGATGCCGGACCCAACGAAAAGCGTCTCCGCGCCGAGCTGCATCATCAGCGCGGCGTCCGCAGGGGTTGCGATACCGCCCGCTGAGAAGTTCGGCACCGGCAATTTGCCAGTTTTGTGCACTTCCAACAGCAGATCGTACGGCGCACGGAACTCTTTGACCGCCGACATCAGTTCGTCCTCGCGCAGCGACTGGACACGGCGAATGTCGCGGACCAGTGTCCGCATGTGGCGCACTGCCTCGACGACGTTGCCGGTTCCTGGCTCGCCTTTTGTTCGGATGAGCGCGGCCCCCTCGCCGATGCGTCGCAGCGCCTCACCGAGGTCGCGGCAGCCGCAGACGAACGGGACTCGGAAGGCGTGTTTGTTGATATGAAACTCTTCGTCGGCTGGCGTCAATACTTCGCTCTCGTCGATAAAGTCCACACCCAGCGACTGCAAAATCTGAGCTTCGGCGATATGCCCGATTCGGCATTTTGCCATGACCGGTATCGAGACAGCCCGCATGATCTCGCGGATCATTTTCGGGTCGGACATCCGTGCAACGCCGCCGTCTCTGCGAATATCGGAAGGCACACGCTCCAGCGCCATCACGGCGACCGCGCCCGCTTCCTCTGCGATTATTGCCTGCTCGACGGTGGCGACATCCATGATCACGCCGCCCTTGAGCATCTCCGACAGCCCGACCTTCGTCCGAAACGTCGCTTTTTGCGCCTCGTACTCACTCATTCTATTATCCTTCCACGTTGACTTCCGCTATTCAGCTTGCGCACATTCATTTTACGAACTCAGTCCGTAATCAGTTCAGGCTTCTACATCTCGCGCCGCCACTGGAGAGCGGAGATCAGGGTTGCCTGATCGGCATAATCGAGGTCGCCGCCGGCCGGAAGTCCGTGCGCGATCTGGGTGACCTTAACCTCGAGTGGCTTGAGCCTTTTAGCGAGATAAAGCGCCGTCGTCTGTCCTTCGGTCGTCGGGTTGAGCGCGAGGATTACCTCCTCGACGCCATCGGCAACGCGTGGGAACAGCTCGCGAATCTTCAGCAGCTCCGGAGTGATATTATCCATCGGCGAGATCACGCCCTGCAGCACATGGTAGAGACCCTTATATTCGTTGGTTTTTTCCATCGCAATCAGGTCACGTGTCTCGGCGACGACGCACATCAGCGTCCGGTCGCGTTTCGGATCGCGGCAGACTTCACATAGTTCCTGGTCGGTGAAGTTGGCGCAGATTTTGCAGAGCTTGATCTGCTCTTTGACGGAAAGGATCGCTTCGGCGAGCTGCCGCGCCTCATCCTGCGGCTGGCGCAAAATGTAGAACGCCATCCGCTGCGCCGACTTGGGCCCGATACCAGGCAGGCGCTCCAACTCCCCGACCAGTTTTGCAAGCGGTTTCGCGTAGTGTAACATTTTCCGTCCGTATAGAATGCCGAGGCTGAATCTGCGAGCAGATAGCCTATGTATAAGAGTGTGACTATTCACTCTGCCTTATGTGTCGCACTTGCAGGCAGTATATCTGCATTTCACTCTCCCTCTCCTGAAGCTTCGGGAGAGGGAGTTGAGGGAATAGTTACAAGAGAGTTCTCTACAAACTTATCTTCAGATCAACCGAGGAGCCCGGGCGGTAGATTCAGTTCGTTGAGGCTGCCGGTGATCTCCGCCATACGTGCATCCTGATCGGCCTGAGCCTTGACGGTTGCCTCTTTGACAGCGGTGATGATCAGATCCTCGAGCATTTCGACATCGCTGGGATCGACGACGACAGGATTGATTTTGACCTCGACGAGGTGCCCATGTCCGTTGACAGTCGCCGTCACCATGCCACCCCCGACATTCGCCGAGATACGCATGGTTGCCAGATCTTCCTGCAGTTTCGTCGCGTCTTCCTGCATCTTCTGCGCCTGTTTCATCAGCTTCTGCATATCGCCGAAGTTGGGCATTCCGCCCCCGCCAAATCGTGACATATTGTTATTCTCCTCGGTATGGTTTGAAATTAAAATCTAATATTTTAGAAACGAACATTATTTCGATGGGGCGACTACCCTTTTTCGAGTATCCGACGTGCAATCGCCATTATCTCAACAGGATTGAACGGCTTTGTCAGGTATCCGTCCACACCACTCTGCCAGGCGCGGAAAATGTCGGCGTCCTGTGCCTTCGCAGTGAGCATGATTACGGGCAGATCGCGCGTCGCCTGATGCTTGCGCAGATTCTGCAGTACCTCGAATCCGTCCATGTGCGGCATCATTGCGTCGAGAAAAACCAAATCGGGCTGCTCTAGTCGTATCTGCTCCAGCGCCTCGTTGCCGTCGTACGCCTTCACGACCGTGAACCCGACGCGTTCGAGATTGACCTGCATCAGGCGCACGATATGCGGCTCGTCATCAACAACGAGTATTTTCCCGCTGCAAAATCCGGAAGGCGGCGTAGGCATTGAGGCATGCGCAGACTGAACACCA
Organism: Chthonomonadales bacterium; assembly: GCA_038216735.1. GTDB lineage: Bacteria > Armatimonadota > Chthonomonadetes > Chthonomonadales > Chthonomonadaceae > JBBQPY01. The sequence continues at coordinate 24,188 of JBBQPY010000017.1, read as the reverse complement.
CTCGATTCAAGCAGATCCAAACGCTGCGCGTAAGTTTTTCTGCCTGCCGCCTGTTTGCTTCCCATTTTATCGCCTCCCTCCGTATCACGACTCCCAGCGAAAATGCATTCACAGCAAATTCTGTATTTTATCAACGACTATATTGTATACAATACGAAATATTATGCCTTAAAAGAAGCCGACTTCGAAAATCGAATGACTGCAATCACGGCAGTTCTGTGATTTGTAGGGTTGATTCGATTTTCATTTTTTGCCAGTCTCCTCCTACCGCCGGGGTGTAGATGCCCTGCAAATGGTACTGCTTTTGAATGCCGAAATCGTGCGTCGGCAGCAGCAGAGGTCCCTGAAGGTTGAAGGCGATAAAGCCCGTTTCCTCGCTGGCGAAACCTTCCTCTATATTCCAGCCCGGCTTCCATCCTCCGGTCGGAACGCTCACTGAGGTATCGGACAGCACCCAGCCGATACCGGGAGCAAAAAACTCTGCCTCCGTATGCGGCTGCCCTCCTACCTGAGCCTTCCCAACGATAAGCCAATGTCCAAAAAGCAGTCTGGCTGGAATATCACTCGCACGCATTATCCCGACCACCATGCGCGAATAGTTTCCACAATGCCCTATTCTTGTTTTACTATCCTTTACAATGGAGGTGTCCTCGAATCGCGCCTCGCGATTGTAACGCATATAGGCGCGAACAAAGTGATGAACTCGCCTGCCGAAGGTCAGCGTACTTTCGTCCAGATGTCTTCGCAGGTCGTTGCGTGTCAGAAATTGTTGGAATTCAGGAGCCCTAAAATTGATCTCCGCCGTTTCCTTCAGGCAGAAGCGCTGTTCCGATGCGCTGAGATTTTTGACATGCGTTATCGCGTTTCCGGGCACCAACTTTCGCATGGAGTAGGTGATTTCATGCTGAACAGTCGCTTCTAATTGATCGTCTTGACCAACAAGCCTGGGCGGGCAGACAACATCGAAGATAGTCTGGTTTTCGTCACCCACCGTATGACTGACGCCATCCAAGACATCGCGGTCATAGATGAAAATGTGCGAGCTATGTATCTTTTGCTGCGGCAGATCAGGCGGAATCGCAGCGATCACTTCCCACTCGCTGATCATTCCATCGGGGTGAGCGCAGTGAATTTTATATTGAACGCGCACTTTCTTGTAACGAATATACTCGAGATGCCAGACGCCGTTCAGATCAGTGGGGAGCGCTATGATCTTGTTGACCGACTGGCTGTGAACAGCAGTCGCAGAGAACGAACAACCCGTAAACCAGACAATAGCAGCGCAACGCAAGGCAATTTTCCGGTTTGTCCTGTACGGATGCGAATGCTGTCGTTCAGCAGAATTCCCGCATGGCTCCAGCATCAGAATGCGAACAAGACGTCTACCGAAAGCTGAATACATCGTAACATTTGCCTTCCAATCATTCGCACGTCATCCGCCCGAACGTATGGTCAGGCGCCTATGGTTTGTAGATAGTTTCACTTCCCAACGGGACAAGGACGCAGCGGAAGCAAGAAAGGCTGCTGGATAACGCGCAATCATCAGCATAAACAGAAGAGGACGCAGCAACTAGCGGCGCTCCAGAGGCTCAGGCGAGTATGATTTTACGCTTTCCTATCGACACAGCGGAAAACGATACAAGATCACCCTGATTTTCGATGCGCTAAATCTTTTCGGTGCGGACGACCTCGCCGCCGAAAATGCTCAGTGTGTCGGACAGCATTCCATTGCTTTCGTCCAATTCCGGTTCAATCAACTCTGGTTTAGGCGAAGACTTTATGTCTCGTTCCACCGTCCCGGCTCCTGGCAGTATCGGAATTTCCGAAGGCACCTGCGATGGTGCGAGGCGCAATGACTGCTCCTCCAGTGCACTGGTCGACTGCGATCCGACGAGCGTACTATTTTGCGCAGCATTTGCAGGGGGAACTTCGAAATCCATAATGCTGCCTGAGAAGGAATCGACAGGAGCGTCCAGAGCGGGTGTGTCGAGCAGCGTCGGCATCTCCAACGCCGCAGTATATCCCGTATCGGACGGGTTCGACGGCGACGATTTGCCGACTGTCACCCCTCCAGTATCGACTTCGCCCGACAGCAGACAGAGCACCTTATAGCCAGCGGTTCGCAGCGCTTCGTTAAGCTTTTGCTCGATCATTTCACGCCCTTTGGGGCGATTGATGCGGTCGCGAGCAAATGAGTCATGGAACGAAAGTGAGACTGTCTTGCCGTTCAATTCGGTGACTTCCGCCTTCATCAGCCAGCTGATTCCAGCAGGCGCCGCCTTCTCGATCAGTTTGAGTACGCGGGGCCAGGCGCGACGCACGACTTCGAGCGTCACCTCATCGGCAAACCGGGGATCGCTCGCATCGGTCACCGGTGACGTTACAGCAGTCTGTTCGGTACTTGCAGGGATCGCAGGGGCTTCAGCAGGTCGGTGTATAGGTCGAACCAGCGGCGTAAAGCCTGCCGCCCCCGGCTCGCTCTCTGGCGCTACGGCTTCGTCGAAGTCTTCTTCGCGCTCGGGCTCGATCCCCTCTGTTTCGTCTTCCGCTCCACCATCAAACCTGTCTTCATGATCCTGTACTGGCTCCGTGTAGGCGTTGACAGGTGTCGGAGCAGGAACAGGAGGGCGCGGCACGACCGTCGGCGTAGCGGCAAGTACAGGCAGCGATGGGCTGCGAGCCGGAGGTTCAGTGGCGCGCGGCACGGTTGAATGTACCTTTGTTGGCGCGGGCTGCGCCTCAGCGGACATTCCCTGACCGATCGTCAAAAGTCGCAGGAGTGCGCGTTCCAGAATCCAGCGGTGATGATTGCTGGTGCGAATTTCACGCTGCGCGGCGGAAAGTTCGCCCATCATCGCGAGCAGAATCGAAGGCGTGAAAAGGTGTGTCTGCGGCTGAAGCAGAGCAATTCGATCGACGCCGAGTTCATGTGCCGCCGCCTGTTTCGCGCCTGCCGCCAGCAGCATCAGATCACGCAGATGCCCCTCCATCGCGGTCAGAAGCTGGCGCACGTCGGTGCCGGAATCCATCAGTTCAGCGGCAATTGTAAGCGTCGTATCCCACTGTCCGTCGGCGAGCGTCTGCGTCACACGCGCCAGAGTCTCCGTGCCAACCGTTCCCACGGCGCGATGTACGGTCTGCGCCGTGACATGACCGTCTGAATAGGCGAGCACCTGTTCGAGGATCGAAAGCGCGTCGCGCCACGAGCCTTCCGCCGCCCGTGCAATCGCCTGAACGGCCTCAGGATCGGCGGTAAAACCTTCTGACGCGACGACTCGTTCGACCGAGGCGCCAAGGTCATGGAGCGTACCCCGCTTGAACTGAAAACCCTGACAGCGGGACCGGATGGTGATCGGAACTTTGTGATATTCGGTGGTCGCGAGGACGAAGACGACGTGCGGGGGCGGCTCTTCAAGCGTCTTCAGCAGCGCGTCGAACGCCTTCGCCGAGAGGTCATGGACTTCATCGATGATATAGACTTTGTAACGTGCTTCGGCGGGCGCGTACTGAACGTTTTCGATGATCTTTTCGCGTACATCGTCGATGCCGGTCTCGGAGGCGGCGTCCATTTCCGTGACGTCCATGCAGGTGCCTTCGCGGATACTGACGCACATTCGGCAGACGCCGCAGGGACTTCCAGTCGGTCCGTCCTGGGCGACGCAGTTGAGAGCGCGGGCGAGCAGGCGTGCGGTGGAGGTTTTGCCGCAGCCGCGTGCCCCGTAGAAAAGGTAGGCGTGAGAGAACCTTCCCGTATCGAGCGCGTTGCGCAGCGTCGTCGTGACAGCGTCCTGCCCCTGAAGTTCATCGAAGCTCTGGGAGCGATATTTGCGATAGAGAGCGATGTATGCCATGACAATGGAGTGCGCGAGTCGACTATGGAGAAATGATTCTCATTCGAAAATGGGTGCAGAGAAATGGTTCGGAAACTAAATCGTTTCCGACGCCGTGATCATAGCAAGCGAAGTGCAAACCATGAATTGTGCGAGACAATGAATTGTACAAAATGAAAAGATCGTAATCGAACGAGCCGGAACGCGCATTAGGATACCTGGCTGCGTTCATTCGCGTTCGATTACGATCTAAATGTTTCAGTGCCGAGTGGCAGGGCGCTCAGAGCCGGGTAGACAGACCACACTTGGAAAGCAAAACTTAAGGCTGCTGCGGTCAAGCTCTGACCTGGTTCATCCGCCTGCCTATGCGGCTGGCCCGGCTCTCAACGCCCTGCGCTCGTCTGCCTATTATACCAAATCCGCCACCGGAACGCAATCGAATCCTGCCTTTGTTTCGTCATGTCCTCTTTAGTCATGTTCTTCACAGTGGCGGATCTCCTGGAGCTATCGAGCCATATTGTTCAGCAGAAGGCAGTTATATAGTGGCCCACAAAGTCAAGACAGTGAACAAGGCAGATTTAAGTTCGATTCTTCCCCTTTCTGAAGACGAAATGGAACGTACAATTTTCGACGGGTAACCGGTATGGGAAAAAGGTTTTTTCCGCAGTTGGTATAAAACCATGCTGTCGATTTATCTCGCCCCTGCTTTTTTTAGTGCTGTGGCAACGGCTCTCAGGCGTGGCCTCCCAACAACGCTGAGTAGCGTCTGACCGTCACCGTCCTTAGTATTAGGATTGGCTCCGTGCGCCAGGAGACACTGAACAGCTTCCAGGTTGCCCCCCACGGCGGCACGCCATAACGAATCACTGCCCCCGTTACCAGAGTCGTTGACGCTTGCTCCGCGTGCGAGAAGCAGTTCCATGACCTGGATGCGGTTGTTCGTCGCCGCTACTTCGAGCGGATTATAATCCCAGCTATCACCACTATTAATATCAGCGCCTCGATCCAGCAGAAGCTGAACAATCTCCAAATTGCCACCTTGTGCCGCTGCACACATGGGCGCAATTGGTTCGTCTATAGCCGGAGGTAGGTTATTGGGGTTTGTTCCTTTGTCTAGCTCGGCTTTGACGGCCTCAGCGTCTCCGCGCTCGATGGCGCCCATCAGCCGGTCATAGGGCGAGGATTTTGCGAAATGAGTAAAAAGCTGGACTGCTAACAATAAAATAGCAAGAAGTGTCAAAGCACGAACCGCTTTAATTCGCTTTCTCTTCATTTTATGGCGCATCCCTTCCAGGAAACAGATATGTAGAGCGTATGCAATTTACATAATGTGAGTGAACTATACCTCGCAGGAGTTCTATATTTTAGTGATTGGTGTAGTCGCTCCTGGTTGTATGGGGTAGACCCGGTTTGGTGGGCAGTGGACCTCTATTGAATCTATAGACAGTCCGCCGTTTGCAGCCGCTCAAGAGCATTGACGATCTCTGCCCATACGGTTTCGTTTTCCTCGGCCTCTCCGTCTCCATTTGCACTGTGTTGTAATTCTTGTAATTCAGGAATTGCCGTACGCGCTGCGGCGCCGATTCTGCCGAGCGCACGCACGGCATAGCCCCGCACGTCATCGTCACCGTCGTGAAGGGCGTCGATCAGCGCAGATACGGCGGGTGCGGAAGCGGGACCAATTTCGCCCAGTGCCCAGGCAGCGTACCAGCGCACTTTCTCGTCCGGGTCAATGAGCGACTCCGTAAGTACAGGTACCGCCTCCGCTGCTGCTGGACCGATATTGGCGAGAGCGCCCGCTGCCGCCCACCGGTTGTCGGCGTGTTGATCCGAGAGTTCCAAAATCAGCGCCGGAACTGCGGGAGCTGCCGCTGCGCCAAGTCCGGCGAGCGCGGCGGACGCCATGCCCGGAAAAACGCGTTGCTTGTCTCCGAGCGCGGCAATCGCGTACGGCAGGCAGATTTGCACATCTCCCGTGATTTTCGTCAGCGCGTAGCGCACCCAGAGCACAGAGGTTGCATCGCTTGCGGATAAAAGCGACTCTAGTGCGGGCACGGCAGCCGACGCCTGCATCCCGAATTTCGCGAGCTCGCGAGCCGCATTCCAGACGACCGAGACATGGGTATCGGAGAGCGCGGCAATCAGCGTTTCGATTCGTGTGTGCAGCAGGTGTGCTTCGTCTTTTTCAGGTTCTTCAGGCAAAATGAATTCTCGCTCCGATTTATTGGGATGGCAATCTGGAAAGACGTCGCTAGAAATATGCGGATAGAAATATGTTGATGGCAGGAGAAATCTGACAAAAGTCTTGAGCAGATACCGCACTCAGCAGCAGATTTCCTGCTGAACCTGCACCTGATTCTGCCGTGCGATACTCGATTTGGCTGCTTGATTTGCGAGCGCGCTTGTGATACAATGCGGAACGTACGTCTCATCCATGCAAAATTCTGCCGAAATTTTATGCTGCACAAGTTACTGCTGAACTGACTCGAGCCGAAGCGGCACTGTAGATGCGGCATTGTAATAGTATTGCATAGAAGGATTATCTGTAATGCCAACCTGTGTCGGCGTCGCCTTCAAACGCGTCGCCAAGTCCTACTGGTTCGACCCGGCCGGGCTCGAACTGCAGGAAGCGGATCGAGTCGTTGTCGAGACGACACGCGGAGTCGAACTCGGATCGGTAAAAATCGGACCGCGTGAGATTGTTCCGGACGAAATCCTGGCTCCCCTGAAACGTGTCCTTCGCCGCGCCGAGCAGCAGGATCTGGATCAGGAACGCCAGAATCGCATTCGCGCCCGTAGTACGCTCGCCCTCTGCCAGGAACGTGTCAAAGCACTTGCGCTGCCCATGAAACTGCTCCAGGCGGAGTACAACTTCGACGGCAGCCAGGTGACGGTTTATTTCGCCTCCGAAGCACGTGTCGATTTCCGCGAACTGGTGCGCGACATTGCCGGACATATTCGCTGCAAAGTGCAGATGCATCAGGTCGGGGCGCGTGACCAGTCTAAAATGATCGGCGGGATCGGTCCCTGCGGGCTGACGCTCTGTTGCGCGACGTTCCTGACCGATTTTGCGCCGATCTCGATGAAGATGGCGAAAGATCAGAGTCTGTTTCTGAACCCCGTCAAGTTCTCCGGTGTCTGTGGGAAACTGATGTGCTGCCTGCGTTACGAGCACGAGTCGCCCGATGACGTAAAGCTGAAAATGCCTCAGATCGGCGAAATCGTAATGTCGCCCAAAGGTCAGGGCAAAGTCATCGACCTGAACACGAACTCACAGCAGGCGATCGTCCAGATATTCGAAACGAATCTCGAACTCGAATTCCCTGCGGCGGAACTGCGAATCGAGAAGACCACCAAGTGTACCGACTGTCGTGGCTGCAGCGTCGAGACCCTGCAGGACGATGAAGCCGAGGCAGTCAAACCGGAGATTTCCGTCGATGCCGATCGCCGAGAGGCTGCCTTGTATGTCGCTCAGGCGCGTGTTGATGAGATAGAACAAGATGTTATAGAGTAGGGCGCGGGAACCATTCACTACCATGACCCACTGCTTAATAGGGAATGCAGCCACCACGCCAGTCCTTCATAAAGAGAGCGTGAGAATACACTTTGCATCCGTTTTTACGTCACGGCTGTGACAACTCTTCCATTGCTGCAGAATGCGAATCACTCTACGAACGTTGAATTAAACGGAGAGACAGAATGCCGATTTATGAATTCATGTGTAAAGCGTGCTGCAAAGATTTCAGCGCACTGCGCCGTGCCGACAGCAGTGAGACACTTGCCTGTCCTTCCTGCGGAGCCGAGAAAGTGGTGCGAATGCTCTCGGTAACCGCACGCACTCAATCTTCCGGTGACACGTTTTCGATGCCCTCGCCTTCATGCGATGCCGGATTTGGCGCGGGCGGAGGCTGCTGCGGGGGAGGATGCGGGCGCGCTCAATAGAACACGCTCGCAGCTCACGTAAAACCCCTCACTCCCGTGCTATAAGTTCAGCCTGAAACGACTCCACGCTTAATTTTCATACACCTATAATGCCAGACAAATCCTCAAACACCTACTATATTACAACACCGATCTACTACGTCAACGGGCTGCCGCACGTTGGCTCGGCCCTCACGACGGTTGCATGCGATGTCCTTGCGCGCTATCATGCCCTGCGGGGTTTCGACAGTTTCCTGCTCACCGGAACCGACGAAAACGCGACGAAAGTGCAGGAAGCCGCCGAAAAAGCGGGTGTGCCGCCGCTGCAGTTCGTTGAGGAGCTCTCCGATGCTTTCGAGACCTGCTGGAAAGAGCTGCACGTCGGTTATAACGACTTCATTCGCACGACCGAGCCACGTCACGTTCATGCCGTGCAGGAGTTCTTTCGCCGCCTGACCGAGCGCGGTTATGTCTATAAAGACGTCTACGAAGGCTGGTACAGCGTCAGCGATGAGACATTTTTTCGGGATACAGACGTTGAAAACGGCGTTGCGAAAGAGACTGGCAAGCCGGTGCAGCGAGTCAGGGAAGAGAACTATTTCTTCAAGCTGTCAGCCTTCAGCGATCGTCTGCTTGCGCACATCGAAGCGGAACCGTCGTTTTTGCTGCCCGAGTTCCGTCGTAACGAGGTGGTCAGTTTCATCCGAGAAGGGCTGCGCGACATCTGTATCACGCGTCCGAATCGCGGCTGGGGAATCCCTTTTCCCGACGACGAAAGCAAAGTGGTCTACGTCTGGTTCGACGCACTGATCAACTATCTCTCCGCGATCGGCTGGCCCGATGACCCAAAATGGGAGACGCTCTGGCCCGCCGACCTGCACTTTATGGGCAAAGAGATTTTCGTGCGCTTTCATGCGACGCTCTGGCCCGCGATGCTGATGGGACTCGATCTGCCGCTGCCGAAACAGGTTTTCGCGCACGGCTGGTGGACGATTCCAGGCTTGAAGCCTGGCGAGAAGGCGGGCAAAAGTACGGGCGGACTGCCGCACCCGACCGACTTCACGAAGTTTATCGCGGAGCGCGCCGGAACGAGTTTCGAGCTCGCGGCGGACGCGCAGCGGTATCTGCTGTGCCGCGAAATGAACTTCGGCAACGACACGGAGTTCACGCTCGAAAACTGCCTGCGCCGCTTTAACACCGACCTCGCCAACGATCTCGGCAACCTGCTCAACCGCACGATCAACATGGTCGTCAAATATTGTGATGGCGTGGTTCCGCAGACGCAGTCTCATGATGCCGAGATCGCAGCGCTCTCACTGCAGGTGCAGGAAGAGTATGCGCGCGCCCTGGGTGAATGTCGCCTGAACCAAGCGCTCGAAGCGGCGTGGAAACTCGTCGCGCGCATGAACAAATATATCGATGAGCGCGCGCCCTGGGCGTTGGCGAAAGCTGCGAATGGAGGCGACGCGGCCAGCCCGGAGAGCGCGGAGCAGCTTGCGGTCGTCCTCTATTCCTGTCTGGAAGCGACACGCATCGTCTCGATACTGGTCGCGCCGTTCATGCCGGTAGCAGCGGTCACGTTGCGCTCACAGCTTGGGATTGCGCCGGAAGAGGTTCCGACATGGGACGCGTTAGCGTGGGGAGGCTTAGTGGCAGGAACGAAAGTCCAACCGCCGCAGCCGGTATTCCCGCGCATTCAGGAGCTCACGATCGACGACGAAACGCTGATCGGACTCGGCGTTCTCAAGCGCGATCCGATTGCGGATGGAACTCAAAACAGTAATGACAATTCAAAGCCGAAAGCACCTGTCGAACCGGTGCAGAACGAAGGAATCAGACAAAATATGACTGAGCCGACAGCCGCAAATGCCCCCGCAGAAGCCACGTCCCCGCCAGCCGAACACGCGCCCGGCACGCTCATACCGCCAGCCGCGATTGCTGTTCCAGTGGAAGAGCCGATCACAATCGACGATTTTATGAAAGTACAGCTGCGCGTCGGGGAAATTCTTGCTGCCGAGCCGGTAGCCAACGCGACGAAACTACTGCGGCTCACCGTGCATCTCGGGGAGGACGACACGCGCACGATTCTGGCGGGAATTGCGGAGTACTATCAGCCGGAAGAGTTGGTCGGTCGACAGGTGGTTGTGGTCGCGAACCTCGCGCCGCGCAAGATGCGCGGAATCGAGTCGGAGGGAATGCTGCTTGCGGCGGATGTCGATGGACGCGCGATACTGCTCGAACCCGGCGCTTCGACCCCGGTCGGCGCTCGCGTCCGCTAACACAACTCGAATTGGTAGGGGCGCTGCTTGCCGCGCCCTCTTCGGACACCATCCCCATAATCCACGAATAGAATCTGCCCCATTTCACCCGATTGGGGGCGAGATTCAAAACTGCCTGCATACGTTTCCTCGGGCATTCCTGTCTTGCTTTCGGGAGAGGGACGGCACACCTTCTCGCACCGTAACTCAAACTCATCACAAGTTCACTTTTGATCAACTGTAATCCACTATGCTCCTAACCATCAGCACGACGCATACTCCCGCGACCGATCTCGGTTACCTGCTGCACAAGAATCCGGCGCGAGCGCAATCGTTCGCGCTCTCGTTCGGACAGGCGCACGTCTTCTACCCCGAAGTCACGACCGAAAAATGTATGGTCGCGCTGCTTTTGGATGTCGATCCGGTCGCGCTCGTACGAGGTCAGCCCGGAAGCGGTCGAAACGGTAAAAGCGAAGGGCGGACATTGGCACAGTATATCAACGATCGTCCCTATGTCGCTTCCTCCTTCCTGAGTGTCGCGATCGCACAGGTCTTCGGAAGCGCGCTCGGCGGACGCTGTAAAGACAAACCGGATGTTGTCGATACCGCTCTGCCACTGGAGGCGACACTTCATGTGGTACCGAGTCGCGGCGGCGAAGCGTTCCTGCGCCGCCTGTTCGAACCGCTTGGATACACGGTGGAGGCACAGCCCCACGCGCTCGATTCGACGTTTTCCGAGTGGGGAGACAGTCCCTATTTTACGCTGCGGCTGACAGGGACGCTTCGCCTCTCGGAACTGCTGGCGCACCTGTATGTGCTGATACCGACGCTGGATTCGGGCAAGCACTACTTTATCGGAGACGCCGAGGTCGAAAAACTGATCAGCAAAGGCGAGGGGTGGCTTGCCGGACATCCAGAGAAAGAGACGATCGTTAGCCAGTACTTGAAGCGCCGTCGGTCCCTGGTGCAGGACGCGCTGGCACAGCTGATGCAGGACGACGCGCCTGAAACCGACGGTGGAGAAGACAACAGCGAGGATACTCAGGCGCTCCGCGATCTCGAGGTAATACACGCGGAGGTAACGGCCGCATCAGCAACGACCGCAGAAGCACAGGATAAAAGCGCAGCAGAGCAGCCAGAAGCGAGCCCGCTGGAGACTGACGCGATCGAAGTTGCTGAACGCAAGACCAGTCTCCACGATCAGCGGCTTGGCTCGGCGCTCGCTGCGCTCAAGCAGTCCGACGCGCGGCGCGTGCTAGACCTCGGATGCGGGGAGGGACGTCTGCTGTCCCTGCTCCTCAAAGACCGGCAATTCACCGAAATCCTCGGTATGGATGTCGCCTATCGCGCCCTGGAAAAAGCGCAGGATAAGCTGCATTTCGACCGAATGCCACCGATGCAGCGCGAACGCATCAAGCTGATTCAGGGATCATTGATCTATCGGGACAAACGTCTCGAAGGCTATGACGCGGCGGCTGTGATCGAGGTGATCGAGCATCTGGATCGTCCGCGCCTCGCCGCGTTCGAGCGCGTACTTTTCGAGTTCGCCCGCCCGGTAACCATAATCATCACTACACCCAACATCGAGTACAACCCGAAGTTCGAGACGCTGCCAGCGGGACAGTTACGGCACAAAGATCACCGATTCGAATGGACCCGTGCCGAATTTCAGGCGTGGGCGCAGAAGGTTAGCGAGCGCTTCGGATATGCGGCCCGGTTCCTCCCCATCGGCCCGGAAGACCCCGAAGTAGGCGCGCCGAGCCAGATGGCTGTTTTTGTACGCGGAAAGTAGCAGCAAAACTTTTGTCCAACATAGTGTCGAACCCATTCATTAAAATCGCCCTTCCAGAACTCTCGCTCGTCGTGTTGATCGGCGCGTCCGGCTCCGGTAAATCCTCATTCGCCCGCGGCCATTTCAAGGCGACAGAGGTGCTTTCGTCGGACTTCTGCCGGGGCCTCGTCAGCGACGATGAGACCGATCAGGCGGCAACCAACGACGCCTTCGACGTCCTGCACTTCATCGCCTCGAAGCGGCTGGCTGCTGGAAAACTCGTCGTGATCGATGCCACGAACGTGCAGCCCGAGGCGCGGAAGCCGCTGCTCGCCCTCGCCCGCGAGTATCACTTCCTGCCCGTCGCAATCGTCCTCGATATGCCGGAACTCCTCTGTTACGAGCGCAATGACGGTCGTGCCGACCGCGCATTCGGGCCACACGTGATTCGCAATCAGGTTCGAAACCTGCGCACTTCGCTGCGCGGGCTGCAGCGTGAGGGTTTCCGCTATGTCTTCACATTGAACACGCCGGAGCAGGTCGAGACCGCCATTGTTACCCGCGAGCCGCTTTACAACAACAGGCGCGCCGAATTCGGCCCATTCGACATCCTCGGCGATATTCACGGCTGTTTCGATGAACTCACGCTGCTGCTCACCGAACTCGGTTATCGCTTTACCGAAACAAAAACAGAGACCGAAACCGGCGTGCTCGGTACGTCCCCAATCGTTACGCCGCCGGAAGGTCGCAAAGCGGTTTTTCTGGGCGATCTGGTGGATCGCGGCCCGAAATCGCCGGAGGTTCTGCGTCTGGTAATGGGCATGGTCGCGGCGGGAACGGCGCTGTGCGTGCCGGGCAATCACGACGTCAAACTGCTGCGGAAACTACAGGGCAAAGACGTTCAGATCACCCACGGGCTTGGCGAAACACTGCTGCAGTTAGAACGTGAAACGCCAGAGTTCGTCGCGCAGGTCAAGACATTTCTGGATGCGTTGGTCAGCCATTATGTGCTTGCGGATGGGAAACTCGTCGTGGCGCATGCGGGCATGAAGCCGGAGATGCAGGGACGCGGGTCGGGGAAGGTCCGCGAATTCGCCCTGTATGGCGAAACGACTGGCGAGACGGACGAGTTCGGGCTGCCCGTGCGCTACAACTGGGCGCAGGAGTATCGCGGCACGGCGACGGTCGTCTATGGCCACACGCCGGTTCCGTCCCCGGAATGGCTGAACCACACGCTCAACATCGATACCGGCTGCGTATTCGGCGGCAGTTTGACTGCGCTGCGCTGGCCGGAGCGAGAGTTTGTTTCTGTCGTGGCGCTCGCGACGTACAGTGAACCGATCCGAGCATTTTTGCCCGAAAGAGACTCGGGCACGGAGCCAACGCCGACACTTTCCGCGCAGCAGCAGCACGACGATGTGCTGGACATCGACGATGTGATCGGTAAGCGGTTTATCACGACGGGCCTGCAGGGAAAAATTACGATTCGCGAGGAGAATGCGATCGCAGCGCTCGAGGTAATGAGCCGGTTCGCCGCCGATCCGAAGTGGCTCGTCTATCTGCCGCCCACGATGTCGCCCTCGGAGACGACGCAGGAGCCAGGGCTGCTGGAGCATCCCGCAGAAGCCTTCGCCTACTATCGCAATCAGGGAATACCGACGGTCGTGTGCGAGGAGAAGCACATGGGATCGCGCGCGGTCGTGATCGTCTGCCGCGATGAGGAGACGGCGCTGCGGCGGTTCGGCGTTCAGGACTCGGGTATCGGAATCTGTGTCACACGTACCGGACGGCGTTTCTTCGACGATTCAGAACTCGAGAGGCGGTTTCTAGACTCCGTCCGCTCCGCGATAGGGGCGAGCGGGTTGTGGGAGGAGCTCAGCACGGACTGGATGCTGCTCGACTGCGAACTGATGCCCTGGTCGGCGAAGGCGCAGGAGTTGGTGCGGAAGCAGTATGCGGCGGTCGGGGCGGCAGCGACCTCGGCGCTCCTGCAGGCGGTCTCTCTGCTGCGTCAGGCGGGAGAGCGATCGGAGGGTATCCAGCCAATTCTAAACAGTTTTGCGGCGCGGGAGACGATGGCGGGGCAGTTCGTCGAGGCGTATCGCCGTTACTGCTGGCCAGTGCATTCGCTGGCGGATTTCAAGCTCGCGCCATTCCACATTCTGGCGACCGAAGGTGCAGTCCACACCGACAAAAACCATGTCTGGCACATGGAGACGCTCGCTCGATTGTGCGCGGCGGGCGACGGTCTGTTGTTCGCAACGCCCTACAAAATCATACAGGTCACCGATGGGGAAAGTACGGCGGAAGGCACGCGCTGGTGGGAGGAGTTGACGGGGCGCGGTGGGGAAGGAATGGTCGTCAAGCCGCTCGACTTCATCGCGAAGGGACAGCGCGGGCTCGCGCAGCCGGCGGTCAAGTGCCGTGGGCGTGAGTATCTGCGCATCATCTACGGTCCCGAATATACAGCGCCCGAGAACCTGGAGCGGCTTCGCTCCCGGGGTCTGTCCGGGAAACGGTCACTCGCGCTCCGAGAGTTCGCGCTGGGTGTAGAGGGTCTGGAGCGGTTCGTACGGCACGAGCCGCTGCGTCGTGTACACGAATGCGTCTTCGGCGTCCTCGCACTGGAAAGCGAGCCTGTCGATCCACGCCTGTAACGAGCTTTCGAGCTGTAACTCCGATCCGTCTGGCGTTCCAGTCGTCCTAGGGTCAAAACCCCGGTTGGCTGGCATTCCGTCAGGTGTCCTGCGGACACGGCGCCTGACTAACGGCGCATTTTCTCCCCCTCCTTTGCTTTTATTCAAGGAGGGGGCTGGGGATGGTTAGCCTCCGCAATGAAGGAAATGGGAGTCGGTGCATACTCTTTTAATTTTTCACGAGGTGTGTCAGCGCAGGTCGTTCTGGAGAGAGCGCAGGAACTTCGCTGAGGCGGGATCGCGCTTTTGTAATACGTCCGGTTTGCGGAGGAAGTACGAGAACGCTTCGGCGAAACCCTCTTCCTCGGATTCGGCGGCGTATTCTGTCACCAGATGTTCCATCTTTTTCTGTTCCCGCCAGAGCAAATAATAACTGTCTCGCTGTCGGTCATTCAGCAGTTCGTCCCAGACGAAATGCCCGTATTCATGGGCGAAAACGAGCGCGGCTTCTTCCCCACGCAGCGCATCCGACAGATAAATTCGTGCCGTGTCGTCTTCGGACTCACGGCGGTTCTGGTAGCAGCCGTCCACTACCGTATCGCCGTTCTGGTCGCGGTTGCCATCATCACCCTGCGTCTGTTCGACAATACGCGCCATTTCGCGACCGCTTATTTCACGTACATCCAGTTTTTGCTTTGCTTTCCAGACCGCTGAAATCCGTGCGTAGACCTTCTTCCAGACAGGGACAGCAGTGGTATGGCCGACGGACTTCTCAGCCAGTTGGACTGCTCTCGCCGGAGGACTCGACAGGCAGAGCGCCCCGAGCAACAGGAAACAAAACCAAAGCGTGTGCATTCTGGCACCCACTGCTGTGGAGTTCTGGTGGCGACAGTTTCCGGTATCGTTCACTGACTGTGGCATATTCGGAGCCCCTTTTATCTGGCGTTGCCGGAATGAGAACTCGGTAATAGACTTTGTTGATTCTATTGACGTCTGTACGTTCTGCTTGTGACAGCGGTTCCGAATCGTTTTCGATAACAGCTCACTGTCTATTCCTGCTCATTCCTGTTCCTCGGGCATACCCGTCTGACGCTGCGCTATCTGCTCGCGGGCGCGGCGAACCGCCTTTTGCAGCTCCTGCTCCAGCAGCAACGGCGGCAGATTCTTCGTGAAATACTCCGCAACTCTGATATCGCCACGGTCGAGTTCAAGCAGTTCGATCTGCTGCGGCGACCGATCGCTGCACAAAATCAGACCGATCGGCGCCTCGTCGTGTTTACGCCGCTCGTAGCGATTGAGCCAGCGTAGATACAGCTCCATTTGCCCTTTATGCGCGGCGGTGAACTTTCCCAGCTTCAGTTCGATCGCGACGAACCGGCGCAGGTCGAGATGGTAGAACAGCAGATCGAGATAGAAGTCCTCGTCGTCGATCGTCATGCGTTTCTGCCGGGAGACGAATGCGAAGCCCGCGCCGAGCTCGAGCAGAAACAACTCCATTTCCCGTATGATCGCGTCTTCCAGATTGGCTTCACTGTAGCCGTCGTGCAGCCCGAGGAAGTCGAGCAGATAGGGATCGCGGAAAATCAGGTCGGGCGTCAGTTGGTCGGTTGATCGAAGCGAGGCGATCTCAGCATCGATTACTGCCTCCGCTTTCCCGGACAGCGTGGTGCGCTCGAACAGCATCCCGTTGATCTTTGCGCGCAGGGTGCGAACGCTCCACTTTTCCAGACGACACATCTCGGCATAGAACTCGCGCTTGAGTCGGTCCTTGATCGGCAGCAACAGTAGGATATGCGTCCACCCCAATTGTCCAATCACTGATTGGACAATCTTCAGGTCAGGAAATACCTCGGCGAACTGTATCATGTAGAGCAGATTGGTGCGCCCAAATCCACGTCCGAACTCAGGCTCCAATTGTGCAACCACCGATTGCACAATTCGTTCACCGTAGGGCGCGCGAGCTTCCTGCAAAATATCCTTGCGGATTCGATCGCCGATGTGCCAGTGCATCAGCGTCAGTTCGCGGTTGACGGCGACGGCAGCACGTTCCCGCGCCTCGTTTATCAGGTGGCGCAGGTCGCCTATCAGCGTTGCCACATCCGGCGTGTTGTCCGGCGGTACAGTAATCAGTTCGGACAAAGAGGTTCCTCCTCATGATCGATCGCGAGTGTAAATAACACTGTTCTCCGAAAGTACGGTAGGATCCAACGCTATCAACCAACTCCCACGTTAGCCGCTGGAATCGGAACTGCACTCGCATTGTCCTGAAATCGCTTCGCGTCCCTCCCTGATCAGAAATGGAACCAGTATGAGCGCGGCTGCGCTGTCGAGCCACCACCAGTGCAGCAGCGCGTTTGCCCCGAGACCGGCAAGGAGTAACCAGGAGAGAATCCCGCAGGTAAACGTTTCCATTGCATCTGCGCGCAGCGCTTTGCTCCCAATCTCATCGGCAATACGTATTTTAGCCCTTGCCAGCACTGGCATACCGAACGCGGCGACAGCCGCCACCGCCAGCCCGACAAACGAGGTCTGCGCCGCGTGTCTATGCAAAAGCCCGTAGCCGCTTTGAAGGACGACATAGAGCGCCAGAGCATAGAGGAGCAAGCCGCTGATACGTGCGGCTTTCAACTCCAATGCCTCGATCCGCGCCCTATCCTCCGGCCCGGCGCGGGCTTCTATGGACAGCCGAGCATAGAGCAGTCCCGCAGATGCGAGTTCGATGAGGCTGTCTATTCCAAAGACGAATAGCAGCAAGCTGTGCGCAACGACTCCCGCCCCGATAGAGCCAGCCGCTTCGATCACCATCCAGACGATCGTTAGTGCCTCCAGTCGCAGCGCTTCCCGCATTCGACTTGTATGTGGGGTACGGTCCGGCGTAGAAATGATTGGTTTCCTTCCGCAGGCGGTGTTTCGATTCGAGGTCGACAGGCACGGACTTTTTGGTGCTTCCTGCTTTTTTGCCTGCTGGAATTCCGGGTGGGCACAGATTAGCGAATGCCGGTATCGTACGAGACGTTCACCGTCATATACTGATTGGCAGTGACGGTGACGGTCTGTGAATCCCGAGGGTAGGGGGGTAAATTGGAACCAGCATTTGGAGCGATCCCCTCGACCCGATAGGTGCCAGGTGCGACACCAATCTTGTAGTTTCCCTGACTGTCTGTGGTCTGCCGCGCCACCTCCGAGCCATTCACACGCCGCACCGCAATTACGACATCGGGCAAAGGAGCAGAATCGCTCTGACCCTGCACCGATTGCGGGCTTAGCGGCCATCGAGTTGCCTTCCCCTGAACCCCAGACAGAGATGGAATAATGTTGTCGGTGCCGCCGCTGCCACACCCAACCAGTGAGCAGGAAAACAAGGAGCATACCAGCAATGCGAACCAAACCAAACCCTGGCTACGAAAACGTATCATCAGTTACTCCTCTTTCAGCCTGTAAATCAGGAAATGCCCGACTTCCGGTCAGTTGAGATTCGACTCAGAGATTTCGTTTCACAGATGAATGACGGAGCGGATTACGTCGCCCGTTTCCATTTCGTGGAACGCTTCTTCGACATCATTAAGACCGATCACGCGCGATACCATACGGTCGAGATCGAGCTTGCCCTGCAGATAGAGCTGCGCCAGTAGCGGGAAGTCGTTGCTCGGCAGGGTGTCGCCAGCATGGCACACCTTGATCGTCGCCTTGTTCCAGTAGACGCCCGTGTCCATGTCGGCGAGGTCGAGCGTTACCGACGCGCCCGTGTCCGGCAGACCGATGTGCGTTGCCGTTCCCGCATAGGCGAGCATTCTCACCGCCTGATCGATCGTCAGCGGCAGACCGACCGCCTCATACGCAAACTCGACGCCGACGCCGTCCGCCAACTCACGCACTTTCGCGACAGGGTCACCCTCTTTCGCATTGACGAAATGGGTCGCGCCAAAATCTTTCGCCCAGCTCAGTTTCGTCGGGTTCACGTCGACCGCGATTATCTGTCGCGCGTGCGCCAGTCTTGCGCCCTGAATTACGCTCAGCCCCACGCCGCCGCATCCGATGACCGCGACAGACGCGCCGGGATAGACGGGTGCGGTGTTGAAGACCGCGCCGACCCCCGTAATCACGCCACAGGCGATCAGGCAGGCTTTGTCAAGCGGCATCTCTTTCGGCATTTTGATTGCCGCTTTCGCGTGTACGACCGTGTGCGTGGCGAACGTCCCGCAGCGCAGCACCTGCGAACAGAGCGCGTTGTCTTTGGCGCGCCGAATGCGCTGCTTGGGGCGCAGCGCAGCCCAACAGCGGCGCAAATCGCCGCGCAGGCAGGCAGGGCACTGCCCGCAGGGAGCGCGGTAGGCGATCACGACTGGATCGCCAATTTCGAGATTCGTGACGCCTTCACCGACCTGCTCGATATAGCCCGCGCCCTCATGACCGAGCACGATCGGGAAACTCATCCCCATGCCGTTCATGCTCTTGATATGCAGGTCCGTATGACAGACCCCGCTCGCGACCAGACGCACCAACACTTCGTTCGCGCCAGGCGCCTCGATCGTTACGTCCTCCAAGACGGCGGGCGTACCCGGCTCCGTCAGCAGAACCGCTTTCGCTTTTATATCCGGCATAGCTCGACTACTCCTTTTCGATGGTGGTTTTTTACACTTTTTTTGAATGAGACGAGGCCTCTATTACGGGGAGTGGTTCGCGATAAACTGTCGGATTTCCTGCGGAGATAAGGCACAGTAGTACAGTCGCAGGCTGGGTTGGAGCGGATCAAAACCCGATAACAGAAGCGAGGAAACATGAACGCAGGAACAAATGCAGGCAATGGCGAATCATTGTCAAGCAGCAGGTGGCGCTCGAAGCTACAGCGGCTGCATTCGACACGAATGCTTCACTTCGATTATCTGGCAATGACAGGAGACCATCCGGTATGATCAGAGTCTGGAATCAGCCTCGCAGAGTCTTTCCGCTTCTCATAGCACTCCTCTCGATTTGTATTTTATCGGGTCTGCCGATTTTTGCTCGCGCCGATCTCGCCGCCTACCTCAGTAAGCCGGAGAAGGCATATACCTGGCACAAAAGCGGCGTACTCAAGGTCACGGGCGGAACGATCTATGACCTGCGGATGACCTCGCAGACCTGGCAGGGCAAGAACTGGCAGCACCGTATCCAAATTTTCATACCGGATAAGATCAAGCATCCGGAGTTTTGCGTCCTGCTCAACACAGGTGGGAGCGGGAGCAAAGAAGAGACGATGCTCGGCATCACGGCTGCGAAGATGGCGGACTGTGCTTTTGCCATTCTCTACAATATACCGAACCAGCCGCTCTATGGTGGGCTGACAGAAGATGCGCTCGTCGTCTACACCTGGCAGAAGTTCCTCGAAACGGGCGACGAAAGCTGGCCGCTGCATTTCCCGATGGCTAAAGCGGTGATCAAAGCGATGGATACGATTCAGGCGCTGGCGACGGCAGAGAATCTACCGGGAATACAGGAGTTCCTGATTACCGGCGCGTCCAAGCGCGGATGGACGACATGGCTGGCTGGCGCGAGCGGCGATAAACGGATCAAGGCGATCGCGCCAATGGTAATCGACACGCTCAATCTGCCCGCGCAGGTTCCGCATCAGCTCGCCGCGTACGGCAAGCCGAGCGAAGAAGTAGATGACTACACCAAAGCCAATATGGCGTCGAAACTGAATACGAAAGAGGGCAAGCGTCTGATCCAGCTTGAAGACCCCTATAGCTACCGGGATAAACTCACGCTGCCCAAGCTGCTGATCCTCGGCACAAACGATCGTTACTGGACTCAGGACGCTCTCAATCTCTATTGGGACGACTTGAAAGGTCAAAAATGGGTGCTGTACGACCCGAATAGCGGACATGGTCTCGAAGATAGGGTACGCATGCTCAACACGCTCACTGCGTTCGCCAGATCGATCGCGAGCCGCACACCGTGGCCCAAGATGAAATGGGCGTACCAGAATACGAACGGCGGAGTGCAATTGACGCTGCGCAGCGACATCAAACCGCAGTCGGCACGGCTTTTCCGCGCCGAAGCGAAAACGCAGGACTTTCGGGATTCGAAGTGGTCTTCGGAGGAGCTAAAAGCGACTGGCGGCGTTTACATAGCTCGTGTGAAACCACCGAAGACAGGCTATGCCGCTTCCTTCACGGAAGCAACCTACAACATCGGCGGGAAGACATTCACACTGTCCACACAGATCAAAATCGTTCCCGCGAACTAACGCTTAGGGTAACGGTACCGTCCGCGCTCATATCCTTAGTTTTTGAGTACCTCTTGAGTTAGCTGTTCCGTAAGAGGTGAATGATTCTCTGCCAAACCGATACAAAATAGAGTCTACGAGAGCGATTCAGGAGACCACATGCGGGTTACACGCCAAACACATTCGCGAACGTTTTGCTGCCTGTTCTGCTGCTTCCTCACCAGTCTGCTGATTCTGAGCATTACTCCAGCAATCGCACAGGATAGTCCAGCCAGAGTCGATCCGAAAGCGCTGAGCCCGGACAAGCAGGCTAAGAAAGAATCGGATAAGAAAAAATCGGGGCAGACCACTAAAGAAGCGACAGGAGGCGAGGCTGCCAGCCCGAAGGCCGCGCCCGATGACAAATCGGACGGTAAACCAGAGGATAAAAGCCCGCCTGCCCTCAATCCCGGCAGACCGACGATTACAGACCCGGCTGCGCTGACCGCGCCGGGCTGGCTCGAAACGGAGCTCGGCATCCAGCAGGATTTGAACCGCGACCGGATTTTCGGGACGCCGCTTCTCTTCAAGCTGACCGATCGGAATCATCGTCTTCAATACCGACTTGCCAGCGATGGATATCTGCGACTCGGTGACCGCACCGATGGCATCGGCGATACGTATGCCGCTCTGCATTATCTGCTCACGCCGATGACGAAGTCCGGGTTCGATGTCGCAGCGCGCTTTACGTTGAAATTTCCGACAGCACGTCGTCCACTGGGAGGCACACAAAAATTCGATCCTGGCCTGCTGCTGATCGCCAGCCGCGATTTCACGAAATGGGGACTCCATGGCGATTTCAACTTCGGCCTCTCGTCGCTGAGCCGCACGGCGCTGCGCGGAACGGACACGTCGATGCTGCTGACTGCCTCACTGACGGTTCCGATTCGTGGCGGACGCTGGGCGTATACGAACGAGTTGGTATACACATCACCGATTCTCGGACAGCGAGCGAGCGTCACGACGATGCATGGCTTCACCTATGCCGTCCACCGTTACGAAGTGTATGATGTCGCGCTTCAATGGGGGCTTCATGGCGATGGCGCCTCGTTCCAGATACTTTTCGGGCGGACTTTCTTCCTCGGGAAACTATTCTGAGTTGAGGCTAAAGCGCGCATTCAAGCGCAGGACGCGAGGGCACGGCACAACGGAAAAAATGTAAGCTACTCGGGCAATTGTCTCCCACTCGCCCTAATAGAGTACGGAGGGCAGGGAGAAGAGACTGAGGATGAGGGTTGAGCAAATGGTGCTTGTGATCGATAATTACGATAGTTTTACCTACAATCTCGTTCAGTATCTCGGAGAACTCGGCGCGGAAGTCGAAGTCCGCCGAAACGACAAGATCACGCTCGATGAAATTGCCGCGCTCGCACCAGATCGGATCCTGATTTCCCCCGGTCCCTGTACGCCGCAGGAGGCAGGTATCTGCATTCCTCTGATCGAGCGCTTCGCAGGACATATCCCGATCTTTGGAGTCTGTCTCGGGCACCAGAGCATCGGCGCGGCGTTCGGGGGAGATGTCGTGCGCAATAACCGCATAATGCACGGCAAAACGTCACCGATCCAGCATTCCGGACAGGGAGTCTTTGCTGGACTTCCCGATCCTTTTCCAGCCACACGCTATCACTCGCTCGTGATCAAACGTGACACGATACCCGCCTGCCTGGAGATTACCGCCGAGACGGCGGAGGGCGAGATAATGGGTGTTCGGCATCGTGAATTCGCGGTCGAGGGCGTCCAGTTCCACCCCGAATCCGCGCTGACGGCACATGGCAAAGACATCCTGCACAACTTCCTGAAGATGTGAGGGTGTTGCCGAAAGCCATCGACATTGCGCGCGTTGGGAAATCGGGCGGAACTCCGTGCGGCGGCTATTGTCAGAAAGAGAGCAGAAATAGAGGAGGAACACCTGTGCGAAACTCATTAACAACCATATACCAGCTCAAAATCGCCCTTGTCGGCATTAAGCCTCAGATATGGAGGCGAGTTCATGTTCCCGCCGATATCGCGTTGGATGCGCTGCATCTTGTCATTCAGGCCGCGATGGGCTGGACAGACTCGCATCTGCACTCCTTTATTTTTGGCGAACGCCGCTACACGATGCCCTATGAAGAAGGGGTACTGGAAGAACTGCAGATGGAAGACGAGCGCAAGATATGTCTTTCGGAACTGCTGACCCAACCGAAGGCGGCGTTCGAGTACGACTATGACTTTGGAGACAGCTGGCACCATCGCGTCACGTTGGAGAAGATACTACCTGCGGCAGTCGATACGAGATACCCTCTGTGTCTGGCTGGAAAACGCGCGTGCCCGCCCGAAGACTGTGGCGGCGTATGGGGCTATTCCGATTTGCTGGAGGTGTTACACAACCCGGCGGATCCCGAGTACAAAGACAGGAAAGCCTGGGTCGGGCGCAAGTTCGATTCGGAAGTATTCGATGTGGATCGATTCAGTAAAGACTTGCGGCGGTTACGCTCCTATCTTTGAATCCACTGAAGGGCTGATATCTTGAAACGAAGGCCTCGTTGTTGTATCGCAATCTAAGGCGAGAGCTCCACAACGGGAAGTCATAGCCATCACAGCAATTTGCAGATCGTGAGCTTGACCGTTCGCGGCGCGGCATCGCCTTTGTGCTGGAGCAAAACTGTTACCTCGGTTCCGACGGGCTTCTCGAATTCCGCTGCAATCTGCCCTAGAGGAGTTTTGCTGACCATCAGACCATTGACTTCGAGGATTTCATCGTCTAGCTGCACATTCGCTTCTTTTGCTGAGGATGGGTCAGCGATCATCTCGACAAATAGTCTGCCGTCAGCCGTCAGCCTGGGAATGATACCCACACTATTGTGTCCGGCCGGGGCGGATTTGTAGTTTGTGTCTGGCTCGAGATAGAGCGCTTGCCCGGCAAAATCGATCGTGGCATGAAAACGCTTGAGGAAGTCGAGTCCCAAGTAGTTGGGCTCGTTGGGATTGGTGACGGATCGATCGATAAAGATCGGATCGGTTATGTGGGCATTGCCGACAGAGAGGGTGTGGAAACACACATAGCGCTGACGATCGCTCTTACCAACATATTCGCTGACCGCCTGCGGGTTCAGGGCACGCAGCAACGTCTTGGAACTCAACGTCGTTGCATTGATCAGTAAATCCAGCACGAAGGTAGCAGGCTTGCCATCGAGCAGCATCTGGAGGACATACCCTCTATCAGTCCGCACAAACGGTATGCGCGCTGTCTCCTTAGAAACGAAAGCCGTACCAGTGACATTGCCTGGGGTGATCATCGTGATGTGCTTCGCCGTAAAATCCAATTGCAGCGCACATTGTCCCAGCACGTCCATTCCGACCCAGCCATCCAGCATCGGAAGCGTTTGCCGTATTTCCCCTAAAGGAACTAGTGGGTCATTTGCATTGCACATCGGCATAACAAATTTTTGCCCGTCTGCTGACTGGCCGGTAAGTAAAAGCGGCAGAACCACCGACCTTGTGCCGTCTTTCTCGCTGGCGTTGCCGCCGTTCCTGCCGTTTGCCACC
>JBBQPY010000016.1:0-46430 GCA_038216735.1 Chthonomonadales bacterium | reverse complement strand
CACGCCCGAACAGGTGCATTTTGGCGACGCGCCCAGATTACTGGCGCAGCGGCAGGTGACGCTTGATGCCGCCTATGCCGCGCATCCGCAGCGCTTCAAAGAGCGCCCACAAGCGGGGAAGTTACCCGATGTCGTATGGATCAATGCGCCTGCCTTGCCCGTGAACGAAGTCCCCGCACCGGTTGCTGTTTGAGTAGCAAGGAATGTTCGCTCGCTACATAAAAAGACTTTTGCTTTTTTGTCTCAAAACCCTTGACACATTCCGATCACAACATTGTCTGCTGGCGAAACCACTCTGCTCGTCACTATTTTGGCGCCCGGCGGTGGCGGGGGGTTACTTGTTTTGACAAGCCCCACCCATTCCGCTCCGACTGCTGCGTCCAGCGCGCTGACGTCCCCTGCATTCAAGCCCAAAAGATGTATTTTGCCATCTGCTAACTGGACGTTCATTAGCGGCACATCCAGGAAGGCTTTTGCTCCAAGCGGAACGATAACGCTGCTACGCTCGACAGGAGCAAAATACATTGCCTCCCCCGGAAAATCGAGAAGCACATGGTACTGCACCATGAAATCCAGTCCGAGCAGAGGCGGCACGACACTTTCGCCCACAGACTGGAAGCACAGTGTCGTCGCACCAGCGGTGAAATCCCCTACTGTAAACTTGCTCACTGCCGCAGGATGGTTGATCACCGTACCGTAGACTGTGTCTGCAGTTAGATCGCCGAGTGAAGTCAGATGGAGTTGGTGTGCGGTATGAAGTGATAGCACGGTTCCTGCCGCGCCCGTGTCGATCAGCAGCATCTCGTTAGAGGCGCCGTTGACGCGTATAGGTGCAAAGTAGCCGAAATCTTCTGTCAGCTGGAGAATCGGAGCGGAGTAAGATTTCTCCAGACCGTACTGCTTGAGCTGTGTCTTCGAAAGTAGTCCTCCAGACCACAGTGTGATACGGTTCTGCTGGAAATCGAAGAGTATCGCATATTTCTCCAGAATGTCGGTGCCGATAACGCCATCGATTTTTCTGCCTACTATCGCTGAGAGGGTGTCGGCTTTGGGCGCAACGAGCCGGATATCAGTCAGTGTCAGCACGCCGATCTGCAGTTTGTGAAGTCCTACTCGCTTCAGAACCTCGTCATACCCATCCTTCATAGATTTGCCATCAGGCGACTTGACTTGCACCGGATGGAGTTTAAGCCTCGTGACAAACTCCGGAGAAATGCCGCTCGCGACGATGCCGGTGCTTAGCACGAAGGTTCCCGTAAGGCTGTCATTTAGCTTGACCGTCACCATTTGCGTGTTGTGATCGCCCGGTATGTAGGCGATCACAATCGGCTGTTTATCCGGGAGAGCGCCGCGAGCTTTCGATACAGGCAGAGCGATTGTCGACACAGAGAGCAAGCAAAGCAATATCTGCGGAAGGCGATTAGTGAGTCTGGGAGACTGAATCATTGCGGCTCTTTCTGTTATTGTGACCAGTGTCGGAAGGTGTCCGTCGGGGTTTTCGTGCCGCTCGGGTAGATGAGATATACCAGATTGTGCGAGCGGCTCCAGCCCTTCAGGAAGTTGGCGCGGCTGAAAACGCGTCTGCATGCTTCGCCTTTCTCGGGATGATGCGCGGGATCGTTCAGCACGATGTCGCCCGTCTCCGTGAAGCCAACGCAGACCATTAAATGACCCGGATCTTCATCTTTCGTCTTACCTTTCAGCAGATCGTAGGAGACGGAAACGACGACTGGCAGACCCACCGCGATCCAGTCCTCCAGTTCGCGAATGTCGGAAAAGCGCGTGACATAGGCACGAATGCCCGCAAACGAACCCGCGTACGCCGTGTTGAATGGCCAATTTCCCGTTCCATCATACAGCGTGTCGTAAATCGCGTGAGCGGCTACTGGAACTGGCACGTCGAGTTCGGGACGATGCAGCGATTTCGACCAGTAGGCGAGCACCATCGCAGTGCTTGTCGGGCTGCACCAGCCGCTTGCGCCTGGATAGCCTGTCTGTGGGCGCCCCGGAACTGCGATCTCCGTGTTCTGCCCCCACGCTTTTTTGTTCGGCAGAAGCGGATGATGGGCTGCGTGTGTGTCCGTCAGGAGGACACCCAGAAACCGCATTTCTGGAATCTGTATATGCGATTGATCCGCAGGTTCCTCATCCGACTTTCCATCCTCTGCATGGATTTGCCGACGAATGCCGCTATACTCCGTAACCCGTAACTGAACCCGTTCCGCTGGACGAGTGAGAGCGAGCGTGTCGGTATGCACATCACCATCCGCGTCGCGCTGACCATTTACACTCGTTCGTGGAAATGTTTTTCCGTCCATAGACCAACGACCCAGAGTATAGTATTTCGTCGCATGACCGTCCGCAAAAAATGCCCGCGCTTCTACGACAACACTGGTTCCCGGCGGCGTGGTCATGTTCCAGGAGACGATGATTTCGTTCGCTGCCAATCCCGTTGCTAGTTCCGGCGAAGTCAGGATGATTTCGCCATCGGCTACGCCGGCAACGCGCGCATAGGCAGAGAAGTCCGTTTGTGGCAGGAACGCGATCCCTCGATGTTCTACAGGGGTTTGGCGGATTGTTGGTGAAGTGTTTGACATTCGGAGCAATCTCCTGACTGGTACCGACCATCCCGCGAGTACTGTCGTTGGAATACACATCAGAGCGCTGACAAGCAGGGCGCAGCGAAATAGGATTAGTGCTGGTATATTACGCTCGATACCACTTTTGCTCTGTGCCGATACGTAACCTTTGCACCTGATTTTCAACATCTAAGTTCGACTCCTTGATTTACCCTCACTGGCAGGATATAATGCGATAGTGTTCCCGATGTGGTAACCGCAACGGACAATCAATCAGTCCCATAGTTCACCCAGAAAATGAGGAGTCCCATGCCTGCAAGTGACCCCGACCCTATCCGCGCAACAATCGTTTCTCTTCTGCTAGAGCTTACGTAAACCCGACATTATCTGCACTGTCATCCGGAACTCAGCAATCAAGAAGAACAAACGGCTCGATATGTCAAAGACCAGCTTAATACGCTCGATCTTGCAGAGATCCGAACCGGTGTTGGCGGACACGGCATTGTGGCGACGCTCCAGGGCACAGCTCCGGGAATGGAAAGCGGCAAGGTTTTCGCATTGCGGGGCGATATGGATGCACTCCCGATTCACGAAACCAACGAGGCACTGGCCTACAAATCTAATGTTGCAGGCGTAATGCACGCTTGCGGTCATGATGGGCACACAACGACACTGCTCGGCGCGGCGAAGACGCTATCACGTCTGAGACATCTCGTGCGCGGGCAGGTACGTTTTGTGTTTCAGCCGGCGGAGGAGACGGTTGGCGGCGCGAGCGAAATGTGCAAAGAGGGAGCGATCGACGGTGTGGATGCGATCGTCGCGCTGCATGGCTGGCCTGGAATGGACGTCGGGAAAATCGGGGTGCGCTCGGGATCGATGATGGCTTCCGCTGACACTTTCGACATCACAATCCAGGGAAAAGGGGCGCACGCCGCGATGCCGCAGGTCGGCATCGACCCGATCGTCATCGGCGCGCAGATCGTGACCGCTCTCCAGACCTTGGTCAGCCGCGAAACGGCTCCTGTTGATCCGGTCGTTGTGACAATCGCGCAGTTCCATGCCGGAACCGCCTATAATATCATTCCCGGTACAGCGGAACTCAAAGGCACGGTGCGCTGTCTTTCGCCCGCAATGCGACAGCAAATGCCGCAGAGCGTCGAGCGAATCGTTGCGGGGATCTGCGCCGCTTTTCGCGCCGAATTTCGCTTCGGGTATCGCTTTGGCACTCCCGTGACCGTCAATGACGCGACAATCAACGCGCTCGTTTCGAGTATCGGGCGCGAAGTACTCGGCAGCGAAAACGTAATTACGCTTGAACATCCCTCGTTAGGCGCGGAGGATTTTGCTGTCTATCTCGAGAGGATTCCGGGCGCGATGTTCCGGCTCGGCGTCGGCGCGGATATGTCACCGCTTCATACGCCGACCTACAACTTTGCAGATGCTGCCCTGCCACTCGGCGTCGAATTGTTCACCCGTACTGCACTGCGATACCTCGATACGAACTGAAGGACGCTGCAAATCCGAATAGCCTTTTCTCGCAACTGTTCAGCTTCTGGCGCACCAACGAAACACAGCGTAGGGCAAAGTGTATTTTCTCCCCTCCATAGGACGGAAGGAAGGTGTGCTTAGTCTCCGCGACTATTTCATCGCTTTCAGTTGCTTTTCGATCCACGCCACTGCTTTTTGACGTCCCTCGACCGGAAGCACATGCCCGCTGTCGTAAAGTATCTGCTGCTTAGGCTGCTTCGCGGCGGCATACAGTCGATTGGAGGTATTCGCTTCCATCACCGTGTCCTGCCGCCCGTTCAGCATTAAAATATTACGAGGCGCGATATGCCCGATATAGAGACTCGGGCAGGATGGGAACACGCTCGCCCTGAAACTGTCAGGCAGTTGCTTAGCCGCATCGATCACCGGATCACCGCCAACGCAGAGCGCGAATGCCCGAACGCGCGGATCGACTGCGCCCAGTATCGAGCCCATCATCGACCCCATGCTGTTGCCGACCAGACCGATTCGCTTGATGTCGACGTCTTTACGCGTCGCAAGGTAGTCGATTGCGCGACGATAATCGCGGTTTCCCTCCCGCACGACTTTTGGAAAAGCGAACTGCGATAGCGCCTCTTTGCCCTTGCGTTCGCCATGCAGCGGCGCGTCGAGCGCGAGCACCACAAACCCATCCTTCACCAGTTGCGGCGCGTCGAAGTAGGCGAGTGTCGCTTCTTTTGTGCTTCCGAGACCATGCAGGATCAGGACACAGGGATACACTCCGTCAGCCTTCGGGCGTAGTAGCCAGCCCGGTACCGTTTCACCGTTCGCGCCAATCAGGGTGAGATGCATCTTAACGATACGAGGATCTTCAGTCGACTCTTTCACGATTCTTTCCGTCGTATTGAGCGGCTTTTTCGCATCGTAATCGTATGCTGCGTGAAGTGTCGACCACTCCGGCACGGTCATCGCTAACGGCGCTTTCGACTTATCCTGAGCCCGAGCGGAACTGGAAAACCCCAAGATCGAAACTGCGATACAGCACACCACAATTGTCTTCAGAAAAATTTGCACTTCGGTCTCCAAGAATTGTGGCAGCCACATGGGATGTGCCAAGCCTCTAATGATTCATGCTGATGAGGATCCATGAGAAGAGGTTATGAGGGAGGACGGATGTTTCGTTCTCAACTATTTCACGCGAACGGCAGTCGGCTTTACCGCCTCTGCCAGTAATTCCTTCGAACTCGCTACTACTGCCGTACCGATCTCCGACCCGACAGAAACGCTCGCCTCATACTTATAGAGGTCGAGATAGTAGTCCTCCGGTGTCAAGATATAGCCGAGTTCGTCCCCGCACAGTCCGAGCAAAAACTTATGCTTTCCGGTCATCAGATGCTTGAGGTAGAAACCGATATTCGGGAGCGCCTCGCCAGGAATCGTTAGAAATTCTGCTTCACCGATCGTGATATGGCTGACTTCCGTTTCGATACGGTGGAGCGAACCGGCGCCTGTGGACATCAGTTCATTTGGAAATACGCCCAGTTTGACGAGGGCAGCGAAACGCATATTTTCGAGCGGCACCGTGAAGACACGACGACTGGTTCGTATGGCACCGGTGTCTGTCGGCTCCGCAGGCGCGATAATCTCAAGCGCCTTTTTGCCTAGTTCTGTGCCGATACGCTCCGCCGCCTGCCAGTTCTCACCCTTAGGCGCGGACGATTCGTCATAGTCGGCGGTGATCATGCCACCCTGTGCCCCATTCAGGTAGAGGCAGACACCTCCTCCTCTGCTTTCGACCGTTTGATACAGCCAGTGCGGGAAATCGGCGGTGAGATGAGTATTGTTCAGGATTTCGGGGTGGCAGGAGAAATTGACCAGTGTAGAAATCGGCTGTTTATTGGCAGCGTCTAACAGTTGCAGCACGCCCATTTCGGTGTCGAGAATTCGCGGCACACGAATATTTTTCGAGACGTGAGGGGCGTCGAGCGTGTTCGCGGTTTTGATCAGGGCGGGTTTTGTACCTGCCGAGGTCCGATCGACCAGCGCGGCGATGTTTCCCACGACCCCCGCCATCCACTCCTTATCGACGCCACTCGTCTGTAAATCCGGTCCCCACATACCTAAGGTATCGGGCCCAGAATGTGTGTGAGTAGCAGCAACGAACAGGTGGTCCGGCGTGATGGTGTGGATTGCGGTACGGATTTTCGTGATCTGGTAACGCGGCATCCCAATCACATCGCAAGAGACGAAAGCTATCCGTGTCCCGCCCGATTCCAGGACGAGGCACCGTGCCGTCAATCGATCATGCGCGCTGATACTGCGGCGATTCATGCCGTAGCCCGCCATAAAAGCGGTGCGATTCGGCGTGATGTCGATCATTCCTGCTGCCGCTTTGAGCCCACCGGTTTGCGCCATTGCCGAACCTCCGATCGCAAAACCGAGCCAGACTGCCGCCAGGATAAACGTTATTTTTCTGAACATGGTTGCTGCTTTACTGAAAGCGACCGCGATCTAGTGTCGTGTGCGTGTGCGACAGAGGTTGAAGATCGCCGTCCCAATACGGGCGAATCCGAAGAAGATCAGGATGCCTACGATACTCAATGTGCTGTTATCGAGCCGCGCCACCGGATGGCCTGTCAGCGTCGCGGGTCCGTACATGAGGAACAGACCAGCCGCGATGCAGGCGCAGCCGAGCACGATATAGACGACACAAATCATCCGGAAAAAATTTCTCCGATACTGTACCCCGGTCTGCGTTCTCATGAGAACTTCCTTACTATTGGAACGTTGCTGTTCGAATGTTATATTTCCATCGTTTCAACCGCTTCAACGTTCATCTCACTGCGTGAATTGCTTTGCGGTCGCTTAGCATGAACGACTGCTGCCTCCGCAGGAACCGCCTCATTTCCAGGTTCCGTCTCCGGCGAAAAGAGTCGGGTACTGCGCTTGATTGCGGCAGCGATCAGTCCACTGAAGAGTGGATGTGCGCGGTTCGGACGAGAACGGAACTCAGGATGAAACTGAGTCGCGATGAAATAAGGGTGATCTTCCAGCTCGATTATCTCGACGAGACGATAGTCTGGGGATAGCCCGGAGCAGCGCATTCCGAGCTTACCAAGCTGCTCGCGATAATCATTATTGACTTCATAACGATGGCGATGACGCTCATTCACAGAGGATGCACCATACAGTTTCTCCGCAAGCGAACCAGCCACCAACTGGCACTTGTAGGTTCCGAGACGCATCGTTGCGCCCTTATCGACGATGTTTTTCTGGTCGGGCAGTATATGAATGAGCGGGTGGGGGGCATCGGGGGCGACCTCTTCGCTGTGCGCTCCCCCAAGCCCAGCGACGTGCCGTGCGAACTCGACGACCGCCATCTGCATCCCGTAGCAGACGCCCAGAAACGGAATTTTGTTGGTTCGAGCATACTGCGCCGCTTTGATCTTGCCCTCGACTCCGCGTGCTCCGAATCCAGGCGCAACGAGGATCGCATCGACCCCGGAAAGCACATCCTCGACTGCCTTTTGTTCGACCGTCTCGCTATCGATCCAGCGCAGATTGACACGCGCATCATTCGCAATGCCCCCGTGTTTCAGTGCTTCCCCAATCGAAATATAGGCGTCGCCATTATCGACGTACTTTCCGATCACAGCGACATCCACGACATGATGCGGACGCTTGATGCGCTCGACGATTTGACTCCACTCCGCAAGATTGGGCGGATTTACCGGCAGCCCGAGCCGCTTGACGACGAGATCAGCGAGCCCCGCAGCCTCGAAGTGGAGCGGAACCTCGTAAATCGTATCGACGTCCTGCGCTTCGATCACGGCTTCTGTCTCAACATCGCAGAAGAGCGAAATCTTGTTTTTCATCTCTTTCGTCAGCGTCGATCGGGTGCGGCAGATCAGGACATCCGGCTGAATGCCGATCTCGCGCAGTTTGATTACGCTGTGCTGAGTCGGCTTCGTTTTCACCTCGCCCCAGGGACCGACATAGGGGATCAGCGTGACATGAATATACATGACGCTGTCGTGCCCGACATCTTTCTTAAACTGGCGTATCGCTTCGAGAAACGGTAGCCCTTCGATATCGCCGACGGTTCCGCCGACTTCTGCGATCAGGACATCGACATCCGGTTCGCCGTTGCGCCCTCGCGCGGCTTCGTGAATTCGTGATTTGATCTCATTGGTGACGTGCGGGATCATTTGCACGGTGCTGCCGAGATAGTCACCACGCCGCTCTTTTTCGATCACGGTACGGTATACGCTGCCGGTCGTGACGCTCGCAAGACGGGTCAAATCGATGTCTACGAAGCGCTCATAGTGGCCCAGATCGAGGTCGGTCACCGCGCCGTCTTCGGTCACGAATGCCTCACCATGCTGGAACGGGTTCATCGTATCCGCGTCGACATTGATGTAGGGATCGAGTTTTTGCAGTGTAACTCGCAAACCCCGGTTGCGAAGCAGCCGACCCAGGCTCGCTGTCGTAATGCCTTTGCCGATGCTGCTGACGACGCCTCCCGTCACGAAAATATATTTTGTCATTCCAAGCCCCCTTCGTTAAAGCACCCGATCTTCTGCTTCGATCCATGCGAATTCGATGATTTGTCTCTAGGCATGGGTAGGGGCACTGTTCGCCGCGCCCTCTTACTGCAGCTATTTGTTTTCAATGAGTTCGTATTCGATCTTATTTTCTGTCAGCGTCGCCAGCACTGACTCTTCCACGATATAGGTTTCGTTCGGCAGCACCTGGAGTTTGCCGCCGGTCTTCTGCATCAGAAACATATAGATGCGCGTTGCGTCTTTGGAAAGTATGCGTATCCGCGCCTGTCCCTTCTTGTGCTGTTGATACTGTGGCATTGGTTTTCTCCAGTCAGACAGATAATGACCCGGTTTGCGGAAATGTTTGGATATAAAATGGCGTTTAAATAGCAAAAGCGCAACTGGGGATTTCCAGTTGCGCCCGGATTCTATTATAGCTTAATTCGGCGTCGTACCGCAAGGGACGTACGACCAAATCGTGATGGCAGATCAATTCGCCGGTCGGAAAATCGTACGACAGTTTTACCAGAGGCGGGCAATCACCCGCTGGTCTTCTTGCGCTTGAAAAAAGGCGTTAGACCGAGCACCGGCGTCACGACGAAGGCGACAATCAGATAGTAGTAGCCGCGACGCACTTCAGCCTCCGCGCCTTCGCGGCCGATCGAGTTGGTCAGTCTGCAAATGTTCGGCTGCGAGGGGACATAGATGATCGAAGCGGCGCTTCCGATACGTGTGTAGGAGTAGTTTTCGTAAGGAACGGGGCTGGCGCTGTCGACACGTGTTCCGCCTGCATCGAAGGCGAAATCAAGCAAGTAGCGTGTTGTTTTGCTGCCCTTCGTCTCTCTGCCAGTAATTTGCCCCGTCATCGTACGTCCCTGCGTATCCATGAGATGGTAGTGCGCGAGATGTTCATTGGCATCCCTGACCGACTTGGATCCCATACCGCCCAGAAATAGAAAATAGATCGATGCGATAATCGGGAGAAAGATTCGAGCCTGTTTCTCCTGCTTGCTCTTCAGTTCGATCGCTGCAATCTGCCCACGCTCGCCAGCAGTCGGCGCTACATTTTTGTGAATGAACGCCAGCAGCAACGGATAATCGGTCATTGTCAATTGTAAAATTATCTTCTGTCCGTCTCCCTTTATCGTCGTGAATTCCGTCGTGCCGCTTTTCGTATGGACGGTGCGGGACATCACGGAAGTAACTCTGGAAAAAGGTATCTGCCGTGTACGAAACACGGTGCGATCGGTAAGTCCGTCTGAGGAAATCGTTAGTGTGCGACTGATCGCGTAGATCGTAGCCCACAGAAATAATGCACCCATACCGGCGACCATGAGCATGACAATCCAGAATGCAATGCGCTGGTCATCCGGCACGGGCTGTATGGAAAGGAAAAGCGCCATTCCGCCAATCATGAACAGCAGTAGGATTCCCGCGAAGCCTGCACTCCGTGAAGGATACCAGGTCTTCTGAAACGCTCCGACTTCATCCAACTGTTTTTCATACTGCGTAGTAAGATGAGCTTCGATGATCTCGCGCAACTCACTGGTTGCCGCTTTGCCGAGGAGAATGAAAGTGACAGTCAGTCGCCGCCCCTGGTGGTCGGTCAGCTTGATCGCACCATCTCGCTGACCGTCCGCAGAATATCGGGTCAGATTGCGCCATTCGAGCCGCTTCGTTCCGTTCCAGGCTCGTCGCGAGATACCATCGACATCCGTGCGATAGACGGTGAACGATTCAAGCAATCCATACACCGCCATCAATTCTATACCGCCAAACAACAGCGCAAACATACCGCGTAACAGCATGAATGATGAGTCGAACGCCCGGTTGACTGGAGCGACCATAAAATAGACTGCGGCGAGTCCCATCGCACACCAGAAAACCAGCATCAGTCGACTACTCAGTGATCCAGAAAACGTTTTCATGTCTTCTCCGTCCACCCGGGAACATGCACAAAAATATCGATAGACGTTACTTCACTCTTCGGATGCTACATTGCTTCCCTACGGATGATGATCCCTCACGCCCATGGCGATTTCAACAAAGGGTACTGTCTACCCGACACCTTTCAGAAACTTCGCGGCTTCGCGCTCGTAGGTCATGAAAGGGTTTTTGAGATCGAGCTGCTTGTTCCGCTCGACATAAACTGCATCCCAATCGATCACGTAACGCGCCCCAGGACGTGTCACCAGTTGCGAGACGATCAGTCCGCGACCCAATGCGCGGGTATTAGACGGAGGAGTGGTAATCGCGGTTTCTACCTCTGCGTCAGTCACTACTCGCCGCATCGAACCCGACTGCTCAAGCCCGTAATAGAGCCCGACCGATGGGCTGACGTTGTGGTATTCAAGGTCCAGACTCTGCAGCATATCGTCCTGCCAGCTTGCGCCCGTCTCGTCGATGAACTGCTGATAGAGCACACGCTTTGCCGACCAGTCCAGCCTGTCGGAGGTTGAAAGTGGATCACGCTCGAGGTCGTTCAGGATCGTTTCCCACTCCGTAAGAACCATGTCCGTCTGCGCATCCCGCCGCCCGAAATACTTCTTCGCCGCATCCAGATAACGACGCTGCAGTTCGATCGCGGGAATCGTCGTGCCGTTGCGCATTTTGACGTTCCACTTCATCGTTGGGTCACGCGAAACAGATCGAAGAGTCTCGAGCGGATCGGCGACCTCGACATCCGGCGGCACGGTTCCTTCTTCGATCAGATCGAGAACGAGGCTGGTGGTTCCAACTTTGAGCATACAGGCATATTCGCTCATATTACTCTCGCCGAATAGAATATGCAGTCGGTGCAGATTCGAGTAGGAGTAATACGAGTCCCATTTCGGGTTGATGATCGCGCGGTTGAAGCGCACCCTCGAACTGATCGTCTTTACGATATGGTCGGCGCGCTGACTGAGCTGAAAATCGACGGTCGGGTCGATCTCGACTCCATAGAAGTTCGAGACCCATACATAATCGACCTCGTGATCGCCCATCGTCATGATGTTGTTTTTGCTGGAGGGACGAGTCAGACGATGCCCGCCGACACGCCCGATTCCTGCGAAAATCTGGCGCGTGACGAGAAACGGGAGCAGGTAGGAGAGCGCATCGGTGAAGAAGCGGTCTTCGATCTGCACGAGATAGTTCTCATGGCATCCGAAAGTGTGCCCGCCGAAATGGTCGATGCTGTTGTTGTGAAAGCTCACGGCATCGTCGAGTTTGAGGTCTGTTACGAGCTGTGAGAGCAGGAGGCGTCCGGCGCGATCGTGCCGGACGAGGTCGAGCAGGTCACAACATTCTGCGGTAGCGTACTCTTCATGGCTGCCAACGGCATCGATATACAGGCGCCCGCCGTTACAAAGAAACCCACCCGCGCGCGCCGGTTCAAACGCATAGTCGCGTGCATGCAGGTCGATTACGCCAAGCTTACGATCATAGAAAGCGTGGTCTTTGATCTGCTCGACGATCTCTTCCGAAGTCCTGACGGACGGGTCGCGAACCATACAGCCAAACTCAGTCTCAATGCCATAAATCCGTTTTTCCATGCTGGCTTCTACCTTCACTCCGGGCTATCGTGGCTCGAAGAGTTGCAATCGAATTTCGATTTTACTATTCCCCGAAAGGCGTAGAAAAACCTCCCGCAGCCGTTTCAAAGTTGAACGGACGCGGGAGGCTATCCCATAACCAATCAGCGATACTCACTGATCAGACTCTCGATGTCTGAGTCCGGAAGCAGTCGAAAGCGGCTCTCGCGATTGGCGCGACGCTCGAGCAAACCGACTTCTAGTTTGCCATTTTTTAGTTCATCACGGAGAAAAACGCCATCGGCTTCCGCTTCATCGATATCGCGCAGGGGATTGAGCAGGTCTTCCTCGTCCTCTTTACCGCCGATTTGACGACGAAGCACCTCACGCGCTCCGACCGACCATGCAGAAAGCGCTTGTCGTAAGGCGTCCTCGCGAGATTGCGACGCATTCGGTTCGCCGAGGCGCTCGAGCATTTTGTCCTCTGCTGCCTGTGAGCCAGCAACGACTGCGACGCCATGTACCTGGCGGAACTCACCATCGTAGTTCAGCACATAGAATAGATCGGATGCCGCCGTTTTGCCGCTCTCCGCAAAAAGCGCCTTGATTACGAACGGAACCGTGAACTGCTCGCCAAACGCTTTCTTGAGCGCTGGACTGAGCGCGAAACCGACGAGACGCTGGATCGAAACGTCGTCGGGGCTGCGTTCAAAGCCTTCCTGATGTGCGATTTGGATCGAGCTCAAGCGCACATTTTCGATGTCGGACTGTTTACCGATCGCCGAAAACATGTGCCGATCATAAATCTCATACACTTTGCGTTGATCACGGCGTACGGTCAACAGCAGCAAACCGCCCTCGTATGTCAGCCCGACGACGGGACTGCCGCCGCGCAGCGCTTCGTCGACATAATCTTTGCGATGCGAGATCGCCTCATTGAAATCGAAAGGTGAATACATACTTTTCTCGTGGTTTCTAATTTAATCGGACTATCACTTGATCGTAGTACAAATCGGAACTGTCATGGCCGATGCGGAAGCGATCGCTGACCGTAGGTGCTCTCGATCGATTCGACAAGCGAGCGCAGTTCATCTTCCGGCACATCTTCGATGCCGTCCGTCGAAATCGTTTTTGCCAGTGGCAGGACTTTCGAGAAGCCGCCCGTCGCCGCATCGAGATCGGCAGCGATGTCGAGCAGTGTCAGCGCCTCGCGAAGCGCTTCTTCCCGGTTCATGTCGTGAAAAGGTTTTTTTGTCTTCACAATGTAGTCGAAAACACCGCGAATTTGTGTCGAACCACTGCCTGCCGCGCCAAATTCCGTGCTCTCGAACCGTGCGCCTGCGCCATCGTAGAAGAAAATCCGCCCCGTTTTGTCATCCTGATCGTAGGTAGACAGGATCGGAATAAAGCCACCGATACCCTGAAGCGCGTCCGGTATGCCGGCGCGTACAACTTTCGCGAGTTCGCTCAACTTGCCTTCCAGGCTCATCGTCTGGAGATAGGTGCGCTCGAAAAGCTTGAAAGAGGTGCGCAGATACCGAACGACTTCCATTGCGCGTGCGAATGAGCCTGAAATCGCCATCAGCGTATACTCATCGATCGCGAGCACTTTTTCGGACTGATCGTACATTACCGAAAAGCCTGCGGTCGCGCGTCGGTCACCAACATTGATCACGCCTTTGTCGTATTTGACTGCAATTACCGTCGTGCCGTGCGTTTCGACGAACCCGCCACCAGCATGACTGTCATTTGGTCGCGGCAGTGTCACGGACGAACTTCCATGTGCACCACTCTGATTATTTCCTGCAACGGAGCGTGTGATCGGATGACCGCTTTTTTCGAGCAGGCTCCACAAATCGCCTGTAATTTCCATAAAACTATTATCCTGATTCCAATTTGGTCTCAAACTGCATTTAGCATAATTGACTATCAGTCAATTCATTTTCTCCCTCCTCTGTATGTCAGAGGAGGGAGAAAAGACGGTTCATTCGCCGCTGCGCTGGCGGTAACGGCGGGCTGCATCCGGATCAACGCGCTTCATGCGCTTCAGCAGATCGCTGGTGTCGGGACGGGTCACTTCCGGCTTACCGGGACCGTCGTCGCCTCCCTCTTTGCGAAGCGGGTTGACGGGCATTGTCGGCATCTGGCGTCGCTCTTCTCCACGGATTATCATTGGGTTCTCCTCTTTGTCTTGTCGGATCTGAGATCAATTCGGTCAATTCGCACAAAATTCAACGCTGGCGTTACTGTCCTGCTGTTCCTGCCTGGCTGATTTACAGCATTTCAGGCCGCTGCTGAATCAGTTTTACCACATCGTCGAGCGATTCTGCCGCAGCCATCTCTTCATTGAGCAGTCGTACATTCTCTTCGACGAGCGGATTCATGTCGAATAGCAGGTCTTCTCCGTTATGTTTGAAGGCGATTCCATTCCAGCCAATACTGCGAATCGCGCTTCCATACCGCTCTACGAACAACCCGCGTAAGAAGGCGCGTGTATCTTCGGGAGCACAACTCGTTGCCGCTCCGATGCGAGCCTCTGTAACCAGACGCCGCATCTGACCCGACTGTTCCAGACCGTAGTAAAGCCCCTGTTCAGGATCGACGTCATGATAGGCAAGGTCGAGGCTTTGAATATATGGGTCGTTCCAGAGCAGCTTTTCTTCCTCACGAACCGGATCGATCAGCGTATATTTCGCGACCCAGTCGAGACGATCTGCCAGCGACATTGGATGGGTTTCGAGAGCGTCTAATGTTGATGACCACTCGTTAAGTGTCCAGTCCGTATCCTCATCCTGTCCGCGCAGCCGTTTATCCGCCTCTGCCAGATAGAGACGCTGTATCTCGATCGCGGTGATCGGAGGAGCCCCGACCCGTTCGATCGGCTGTTTCAGCGTGAGGTCACGCGAAATCAGCTTCGTTGCGCGCACGGGATCGCTCAATTTAATCGGTGCGGAAAGTCCCTGCTCTAGGAGAGTCAGCACCAAAGATGTGGTACCAACTCGAAGTGCTGTCGCGTATTCGCTCATATTTGCGTCGCCGCAGATCACATGAAGTCGGCGATAGTGACGAGGCGTTGCGTGCGGCTCGTCGCGCGTATTTACGAGAGGACGATTATGAAGCGTATCGACGCTGGCTTCGACCGAAAAATAGTCGGCACGTTGTGAAATCTGGTAGCGACCAGGATTGCCCCCGCTATCATTTTCGATGCCCGACTTACCGGCTCCCGCATAAATCTGACGGGTTGCAAAGAAGGGAAGCAAGGTCTGGATCAGGGTATCAGTCGGTACCTCACGACGCATCAAGTAGGCTTCGTGTGTCCCATAACTGGATCCATGAAAATCGGTATTGTTCTTATAGATCGTGACCGCACGGCCGAGTTGCTCCGCGCGTTTTTGCGCCGCCTCGTGGACAATTCGCTCGCCCGCCTTATCGTGTGCGACCAGATCGCGAAGTGTTCGACACTCCGGTGTCGCATATTCCGGATGACCGTGATCGTTATAAAATCGCGCTCCGTTGGAAAGTATGCGATCGCTGCGCTCTTCTTCGCGGCTCATCGGTTTGGCGTGTGGAGCGTCGAACTGTGCGTCATCGGGATTGGTCGACAACTCCTGGACGGTGAAGCCTCGCATGTCGCGCCGCGCGTCTTCACCGCGATAGTTCCAGCCTCCGACAGTTTTTCCGTTATGACTGCGAACCACAGCAATACTCTCGCTGATCCAGTCATTCGCACCGAGGCCTTCGACAACGATTCCATATTCCGTTTCAATTCCACAAAGTCGGTTCATAATTCCCTGCGTCATCAAAGTTCGTCTGTGCCGTAAGCAATCGCGAGTGACACCGCCTGTGCATCCTCGGCGAGATGCTCTCGCAGCACTTCATAGAGGTATGCTTGCTTGTCTCGATCCGACATTCCGCTAAATCGTTCCGATACTACTTTAACGTGTATTCGCCCTGAATACCCTGGACTGATAACGATTGTATCTTCAGGAAAGGCATTACGAAGTGCCTGTTTAACAAGTGGAGCCATCTCTTCGTAGTCATATGTTTGTACCGCCATTGTGCTCCTTGCGCCCTGTCAGCTCCGCGTGAGTATCCAGTTATAGAAACGTTCTGTTGATTCTACGTAGTCTGTCGCAAATTTCCGCGTTGTCGGTTGGGGATCATAGCGCCAGGCTGATTTCCAGATGCGGCAGCGATTCCAGTCATCATGCAGACTTTTATTCAGTTCTAAAATTGGTTCGAGACCAGTCAGGGTCATCAATAAATATAGATTGTGCCCTTCGGCACTCAACAGATCCGGGACCTCGTTTCCACGGTCACGCAAATGTGTCGCCGCTTCTCTCAGGGTCTGGGCGCGAGGATCCTGAGCGATCAGGTATGTTTTAAGGATACATTCGACGCAATAGCCCGCCAGATAGACAGCAGCGCGGATGTGTCTTGTATCTGCCCGCTGTTCCGCATCCGACGAATCTCTGTGTTTCAAGAGGGCTTGAGCGTCACGCAAACGTCGTGGCGCGACCTTCGCAAACTGCATTTAACTGTCGTATCTGAGCATAAGTAGTCTACTTTGATTGGGACTCGGAACTGCTTCATATGCCAGACAATAACATTGTGCACATCAGAGTGCCCAGATACGACAGTCATCGAGAGTGGTCTTAGATGATGCTCTTGCGTCCACCGGCAGGCGCTTTTTTAGAGCGTACGGGCTTGATCGTAGCGACGTTCTCAGGATCGTAATCGAGCAGTTTCAGCCAGTCCTCGATCGAGTCCCCTTTGGGGAATATCTCATTCTCTTTGAACTCGACTCGCACGGCTCGCTGCAGATCCTCGACTGACAATCCTTCTTCCTCAGAACGCTTGTCGATACTGCGCTTGATCGCAAAGTCTTTCGCACGCTCCACGACCGACTTGATCATCGCACCGCTGAGCAAATCCTTCCAGTGTAGGATTTCTGTGCTGCCACTGCGCAGGAAGACTTCCAGGAACTCCGTTTCGGCAACCCGCCGGAAGGTGTATTCTGTGATCAGGTCGAGCAGTTCGTCGAGCGCGGCGGTGCAGTCACCCTTATGCTCGCGGACGAGATCGGGATCGAGGGGCACATCGCGCAGATAGATTTTGTAGATGTCACGCGACGAACGGCGGTCGGGGCGAATCACTTTTACCTTACGGTCGATACGCTCAGGACGCAGGATCGCCGGATCGATATAATCCGGACGGTTCGAGGTGAGCATCACGACGACGTTATCCAGGCTGACGAGCCCGTCCATTTCAGCGCAGAACTGTGGCACGATCGTGTTGGAGATGTTCATGAACCGACCAGAACTTCTCGTGCGAAGCAGAGACTCGGCTTCATCGATAAAGATGAAGACCAGATTGCCTTCCTTCGACTTTTCGCGGGCGATCGCAAATATCTCGCGAACCTGACGCTCGGACTCGCCGAGCCACATATTCAGGATTTTCGGCCCATTGATGTACATGAAGTACTCTTTGACGTCCCTGCCTGTTCGCTCGCGGTACTCCTGTGTCAGATTGTAAGCGGTCGCTTTGCCGATCAGGGTCTTACCGCAGCCAGGAGGCCCGTAGAGCAGAATACCTTTGAGCGGGCGTTTGCCAAACCGCTCAAAAAGCTCCGGATGCAGAAGCGGCAGTTCGATCGCGTCCTTGATCACCGAGATAGCTTCCTGCTGCCCGCCGATCATGCTCCAGGGCAACACCGGTACCTCTTCGAGGAAGTAGTCGCTCGCCTCTTTTGCCGCGAAATGCTCGAGCGCGACCTTGAAGTTTGGCTCCATACGGACTTCCGAGCCCGCCTTCAGCGTTTCGTTGAGCAGACCTTCGCCGCGATACACGACGCGCGACTGCATCCCCTGCGAGTCCATTGATACACGCAAGCGATTGTCTTCCAGCACTTCACTGATCTTGACGATCGGACCGCCGACCGCATAGCCGAGATCTCCGATCACCGCAAACGCTTCATTGACTTTGACCTGGGTACCGATCTTGAAATCCGGGTTCTCGAGTTTCGGATCGACGTTGGCAATATACTCCTGATCGCCGAGCGCGATGCGAACCGTGTCTTCCTTCTTCTCTTCCGTGATCTGGAGGAATCGACGTTTGGTTTTCGGCTTCGCTTCTGGCTCAATCTTGCCGAGAAAGACGCCGATGCGGTT
Source organism: Chthonomonadales bacterium (assembly GCA_038216735.1). Taxonomy (GTDB): domain Bacteria; phylum Armatimonadota; class Chthonomonadetes; order Chthonomonadales; family Chthonomonadaceae; genus JBBQPY01. Next base: position 28,137 of record JBBQPY010000016.1, on the reverse strand, counting down.
AGCAGGCGCGGTCAGTTTGTTGTACGCTTCTTCGAACTCGGCGATGACTTTCTTCGCCTCGTCCATCATCATTTCATCGGTCTCGACCTGCTCGCGGAGCGCCATCAGGTAATCGATACGCATGTCGTTGCGCGGCGTCATACGAATGACTTCATCGAGGAGCCACATCGCGCGAAGCTGCATTTCGGGAGTGTTCGCGGACTCAGCGCCCTGCGAACTCTCTTTGTTTATATTTTCATTGATGTTGTCGCCGTCAAAATCGTTGTCGTCACGGCGGCTGCGGTCACGTCGCATGCGTGTCTCCTTGCACAAAAAGTCCTGTACTCAGGTAAAAGCAAAAGGTGGATTTATTTGGGATATACTCGAAAATGGTCGGCAAGTCAGTGCGCGTGGGGCGCAGAAAGTTCATCTTGTGTTGTTCGTAGAGTATAACATAATCTACGGGTGATAGGAAGGGATAGTTTCTGCATTGGGGGAACACTTGTATACCGTTTCGACCTGTACTTTAGGGCAGGTCATCAGGAGTAGAGGCTCAAAGGGGGCAGAATGTCGCGACGGTTCGAGGCGGCGCACAGCGTGCCGGAAGACAGTTCACTGGTAACGAAGATCGAGATCAGAGTGCGCTACGCGGAGACCGATCAGATGCGTGTCGCGCATCATGCGAACTATCTGATCTGGTTTGAGGCGGTGCGTACGGAGTTCTGCAGGGAACGCGGACTTGACTATAAATCGATTGAGGAGCGGGGACTTTTTCTGCCGATTATCGAGGTGAATTGTCGATACTTCACGCCGGCGCGTTACGACGACGTGCTGACGGTGACTGCCTACGTTGTCGAGCGAAAACGCTCTACAATGCGTGTCGGCTACCTGATCCAGTGTGGCGAGACGAAAGTGGCGACGGGTGAAACGACCTCTGCGCTGATGGACGGAACGGGCAGACTGAGGTCGTTCCCGCCCGAAGTAGCCGCTCTTTTCGATTAGAAATGACACTGGGCTGAAGCCCTGGTCTGGACATGCAAAGCCCGCCTTCGCGGGCTGAGACTTCAGTCTCTGTCCGGAATTACAAAGCCCGGGCAAGCAAGCCGAATGTCCCTCATTCCTAACCCTTCCTTCCCGAAGTTTCGGGAGAATGGGTTGGGGAGTAGACTTGGAAACAAAAAACCATACAATCAGCCGAGACTACACGCGACCGAGAGCTTCTGCTCTTGCGCCCAGCGGCGCAGCATTGCAGCGGCGGTCATCATACGCCCGTTGTTCCGAAAGGAGCCAAGCGTTTTGTTGCACGAACCGCGCACCTGCACGATTGCCCGCCGCGAATTATTGACCTCGATCGTCAGTAGACGACGGGTCTTGGAATCGTGGATCGGGCGCACTCGAAGCGACCAGATCGACGTTTTTCCTTTCTGGCAGTCGTCCGCATAGGTGCGAACGCAGTGCTTCAGCTCCCGCCCCTCCTCCAGCATCCCCACCGTGTTGAGCAGCTCACGGATCGTCCAGACATTCTCCGTGCCGTGGCTATCTTTTTCCTGAACTAGAAAATCGCCGAGGCCCGTCGGCGGCCAGGACGAGCGCGGCTTTTTCGAATCGCGTGCCAGCTCCTTATGCCACTCTTGAACGCGTTGCTGCAGCGCGACGAGTGTGCGCCCTTTCATGGTGAACGATGGCTCCGGCGCGTCTCCTGCCACAATACGTCCATCCAGATTGTGAACGGCGTCTTCGCCGACTCTACGGGCATAGATGAAATCGATCATTGGGCCAACGGCAGCGGGATCTCGAAGCGTGCCACTGCGTGAATTGTTGACGAAGAAGTGGATCACCGTCTCCCAGAACTCCTCGTCGGGCAGTATATTTCCCATTTTAGATTCAGCGATCGCCTGCGCCAGAAACTCATCGCTGCCGAGCGCAGTCACCTGTCCCCAGCGTAGTGCGGCGACGATCGACCAGGCATCCGGCGCCCGCAGGAAATGGTGCGCTGCCATTTTAGTGAGGGCAATTTCATTCTGAGCGGTGCGAATATTCAGACCGACGCCGATATGCACGAACCAGTCTCGATGCTGTTCTCCGCAAGCGGTAAAGCCCTCGAACCAGGCGGAGTCCATGAAGACTGGGACAGGGTATTCTGCGAGCAGGTGACGCAGTAGTGAGGCGAATTGAGGACGAAGTTCGTTCGATACTGGCTGCCACTCCTCCAGCGGGCGAATCCAGTCTCGGTGGCGCAGCGCAAGCATCATCGCCGCATCGAGAAAAGTATTTCCTGGCTGTGGTCCCAGGTCGGCAATTACCGGCTCGATAGAAAACAAGCTGCTGCCCGACCCGAGATGATTTCGGAGCCGCTGCCATGCTTCGTTCACCTTGTAGTCTAATTTGACAGTCGCGTATGCGCACCTGATTTTCGCCTGATGCGCGGATTGGCGCGCTGTCCAGGCGGTCTTCTTCTCATAGATCGAGCGTATCAATGCGTCCGGCTCGCGGTGCAGTTCCCGCATCCTTGCCAGCGTATTGCTGCGGGATTCGTCTTGAACTATCTGCAATTCCGCCGTTTCCAACATGGCTTTGTACTCGAATAAAATCGGTGTAAGTGGGAGTTGTTTCCAAAACTGTAATGATAACTGCCGAGTTGATGAGAAGGAGGCAGTCAAGATCATTTATCGCGTGTAGAGGGGGGACTGCTAAACGGGTGTACGTGAGAACGTGGGAATTTGCTGTGGAAGTTTATCAGAGCTGCTCGATGTCGTTGTTCTGCACGGCGCGAAGTAGTTGTTCGGGCGCGGTCTCAAGTGTGTTCTCAGCGGGGCGCAGCAGTTCCTCACCGCTCGGCAGGGGATGCGAAGCGCGAAGCAAGGTATTTTTATTCTGTTCGGCGATCCGGTATTTCAGCAACGGAAGGCACACCATTGCCATCTCGCGAACCTCGATATCTTTGCCCAGCTTTAGTTGCTCGTTCGCAAGGGCTTCGACATGAGATAGCGCAATCTGTGTGCCAATGTGGGGCAGGGCATCCAGCACCGCCATCACAAGCGCTTTGTCATTCGATGCCGAGCACTTGTTCAGAGTAAGATGCGACTGTGCGGAAATCAGATCGCCGTCAGTTGCGCGCAGTACAGGCAGCAATTCCAGAAGGGCATTCCGCGCCGCTCTGTATTGTAAATAGTCCCATTTCGGCTTGTTTCCAATGAATTTTAGAAGATTGCCAGTTCCATGGAGGAGTATGTTGATGTCTGAAGAAGTCGCTTCCCGCCGGGCAATCCGCATTCTACGCCACATTGCAATCTGAAGTGCGCAACCACATCCCACGAACCCAATTGTGAGAAACGACAATTGATTATGCAGTTGATTATGCAGTTTTCCTAAGAAAGGGATAAGCGCACATATCAACATCGCGATGAGATTCCCGAACATGAAAACTGGATCGAGCCAGTTTTGGCCGGCAACGAACCACGTGTCCCTCCGCGCTCTTCTTCGTTGTTTGGCCGACAAGTCCGATTTTGACGCAGTAGAAACCTCTTTTTGAGCAAAACTTACTTTTGTCGAGTTGCCGATTGTACACATTGAGTCTGCCTGCGTCGATAGATCGGACAGGTTGGCTGCCGCTAGTTCCGATGGCGGCGCGATTTGCGGCAGAATTGCAGCCTGCTCTTCGACTTCCTCTTGGAGTTTTAGAGGCGTTTGTTCCATGTTGTCAACCTGCAGCATTTGTCTGCATCAGCGGAAATTGTCTCTATCTTGTCTTGCCTGTTGTCCTCCACGAGTCAATCCGCCTGGGTGGACTCTGTACCGAACCTCTAGCAAAGAGGGAGGAGAGTTAGGGCGAAACTACTGGATCAGACAGCAATTGGTTCGAGTTCAGAAGCAGCATCATCTGCGATTTTCGCGCTCCGACGCCGGTGTTCGAGGTGGATTTGCAGAACCTGAATATCGCCGGGACGCAGACCGGGGATTCGTGCCGCCTGACCCAGTGACAGCGGGCGTACGCTCGTCAGCTTCTCGCGTCCCTCATGCGAAAGAGCGCGAACCACCGCATAGTCGACGTCGTCGGGGATCGTGACCGTCTCCATTTTGGCTGCCCGCGCAACCTGCGTCCCCTGCCGGACGATGTAGCCCGCATACCGTGCCTGTATCTCGACCTGCTCGGCAACTGCCAGCGACACGGGTGTCTTCAGCGCAGAAGCCGGATCGAGCTCCGCCGCCAGAGCATCGATCTCAGCGTATGAGAGCTCGGGACGCTTCAGCAAACCGAGCAGAGAAACCTTGTTCGCTCCCACCGGAGCAGTCTTCAGAAGTTCGAGACGCGCCGTGTCACGCGGCATAATGAAGGTGTTCTCGAACCGCTCCGTCTCTCGTACGATCGCTTCTCGCTTCTCCGTAAACTTGTCCCAGCGGTCGTCCTTCACGATGCCCGCCGCGCGACCGATCGGAGTCAGCCGCAGGTCGGCGTTGTCGTGACGCAGCAACAGACGGTACTCAGCGCGTGAGGTGAGCATTCGGTAAGGATCGGAAACGCCGCGCGTCACGAGATCGTCGATCAGAACGCCGATGTAGCTGCCCTGACGTTCGAAAATCAGCGGCGGTCTGCCCTGCGCCAGCAGTCCCGCGTTGATGCCCGCGACGATGCCCTGCGCCGCCGCCTCCTCATAGCCGCTCGTGCCATTGATCTGACCCGCTAGAAACAGCCCTGCAACCGCCTTCGTTTCGAGAGTCGGCTTCATCTGATCGGGATACACTATGTCGTACTCGACTGCGTAGCCGGGACGCAGCATTTCAACCTTTTCCAGTCCGGGCATCGTCTGCAGGAACTCGATCTGCACGTCGGCGGGCAGGCTCGTAGACATCCCCTGCACGTAAAGCGAGACGCCATCCCTCGTCTCCTGCTCCAGAAAGACTGGGTGCGAATCCTTGTCGGCGAAGCGCACGACCTTGTCCTCGATGCTTGGACAATAGCGCGGACCGATCCCGACGATCCGCCCGCCATACATCGCTGACCGCTCGAGATTAGCACGAATTACGGCATGAGTCGTTTCATTGGTGCGTGTCTGCCAGCACGACAGCAATGAACGCGGCGGCGAAAGCTTGTCGTTCAAGAACGAGAACGGCGGGCAGTCTTCCGAGGGCTGCTCGAGCATCACAGAAAAATCGACCGTCCGCAGGTCGATGCGCGGTGTCGTGCCGGTCTTGAATCTCCCCTGCCGCATTCCCAGCCGCAGCAGCGCCGCCGACAGCCCGACGCTGCGGGCTTCCCCATGCCGCCCGCCGTGCGTCTGATCTTCGCCGCAGTGCATGAGTCCATTCAGGAAAGTGCCGGTCGTGACGATCACGGAGCGAGCGGAAATTTCGCTGCCGTCGGCAAGTCGCACACCCACGATACGTGTTGCTTTACAATCCGAGTCGAACGCAGAAGCGGTATTGGCAAGATTGCCAGGATCGCTATTGTTACTGCTGCTGCTCTCTGTGACCAGGTCTTCGACGGCGGCTTGCAGAACCGTCAAATTCGGTGTGTTTTCCAATACAGCGCGCATTGCGATCGGATAGAGGTCTTTGTCGGCATGGGCGCGAAGGGTCTGCACGGCAGGACCTTTTCCAGTCCCAACATAACGGATATGAGTCAGAGTCCGGTCGGTATTTAAGCCCATCTCGCCGCCGAGAGCATCCACTTCTCGCGCCAGATGTCCTTTTGCCGGTCCACCGATCGAACAGTTGCAGGGCAGATGTCCAATTCGCTCGAGGTTCAGCGTGACGATTGCCGAGCGGCATCCCATACGGGCAGCAGCGAGAGCGGCTTCGCATCCAGCATGGCCAGCCCCGATCACTAGCACATCGTAATCACAAGATTTTATTGCGTTGTCGATTGAGTTTTCACTTCGGTTGTTCATAATTGTTTGGCAAGGCATGATTCACAGTACTATTTAGTCCTCAGCCAACACAGGGACTTCGCAGTTCCTGACAGGATTTCAGTCGCATATATTCGCAGCACTCCCCTTCTCCCAAAGCATCGGGAGAAGGGGTGGATATGAGGGACGCGCATGCCACTGTGTCCACTGCACCTAGAACGGCAGAGGAATGAAGTGCAGCGCGAGCGGCAGGATCGTTTCCCAGAACGTTTTTTTGTGGATTTTGGGACCGATGAATAGGACATCTCCCGCCTCCACTTCCCAATCCGGCGTCACTTTCTTCGCAATTTTTGTGTAGTCGAAGGGCAGGTTTTGCGCGGTAGCCGGATTAAATAGATAGCCCTTGCTCAGAAAGCAGCGATGCGGATCGGCGCGCTTATTGAAACCACCGGCTTTCGCGATCGCAGCGGTAATTGTCGTTTTGTTATTCGGATCGACCTCGAAAGAACTGGGCAAAACAACCTCGCCATTGACGGCAAAGTGCGATCCTCTGTCGCGACGCTCGACCACTATATAGTCCCCACGCTCAAGTGGCAGGTCTGCGCCGGGCTCCTTGTTATCGATATCGTCGGCGTTCACAATATACTCTTTACCGTCGAGACTGCGATGCAGACGAATTTTCTTGCGATCGGCCGTGTCTTTCAGACCACCGGCGCGCTTGAGCGCGTCACTGAGCGTCATGCCCCCGCCGATGGGCACTTCCACCTCCATCTTTACTTCCCCAACGACACGTACTGTCTTGAGTTCACGCGCGACTTTTGGCTCGGGCAGAAGTTTTATGATGAGTTTGTCGCCATCCTGGAGCGGAAAATCTTCATCGGTCTCACCCTTGAGGAATGCGTTGTGGTTGATTGTACTCGGATGAAACTTGCCGGGAGAGATCACATTGTCGTCTGCAGATTTACCTTTATCGGGCGATTTACTTTTCGATATGTCCGCAGACTTTTCCCTGCGGAGCAGCAGAATATGTCCAAAATCGGCGTTTGGAAGGCATGACCTGAGCGCGACGGATAGACCGCTTCCGGGTGGCAATTCGAGCGTCTGCGCCTCACATCCTGCGCCGCTGATCTCAATACGGATCACCGGCATCCTCAGCAGTATCAGGGTTACAACAGGGTTTTTGATGTACTTTTTGACGCTCGCAAGAACCGCTTCTTGTGCTTGAAGCGGCAATTTATTGACAACGCTGACATCCCACTCTTCTTTATTCATGCCTTCCGAATCGGCATAGACGAAATGCACGGTGCCCCTTGTATTGACCGTATACGTGCCACTGAGTTGGGGTTCATCTTCGACGGTAATCCGCACCGCACAGCCGGGCACAATCGGCGTAGTAGTGGTCGCAGACGGGTCGAGTTTCGTCTGTGCAATACAGACGGCACTGAGAGGCGAGATGCAGCCAAGACCACACAAAGTCAGCATAAACAGAACAAATAACCGCGAGAAACTGCTGCGCTTGTGCGATTTCCTCTGCCAGAGTTTTTCCCAAAATACGCTGTGTGAAATCAGTAGTGTCGTCATGTACGCCCTCACGTTTCTGCCCTGAGCCCCCTGGCGTCTCAATCGATTGCTGTTGCATTGATCTCTTTACGGAATTATACCAACAGTTTGATCATCTGTCACGTTTTACGGTGGACTCGATCCTCGAAGAAACGTTGCATTCCCCGATTCAGTATCGGGTATACTTTCGTCAAGAGCTAGATATGAGTGTACTTCGGAAAATAATCCTGCTGTCGTAAAGCCTAGCCAGAGCAACATTTGCAACCCGCAGAGCGCACTCATTCTATGGTTGCCGTTCTTCCAACAGTGTGTAGGTTCGCAGTGCGTACTGGATTATCCGCCCGCTGATCACCATATCTCTCAAAATTGTTGTAGCCTATTACTGGAAACTGTAGTCAAATGAGCCAAAGTCAAAACAGCAATCGAGAGCAGACTGAGGATGCGCTGCGCGCCATCGAAACGTTCTGGCATGTGCGGTTGCCATCCGCTTTTCGTAAACTCTATACCGACTACGCGCCACCTTTTCTTGCCCCATGCGAGTTCCACAGTGCGGAATCCATTGCTGCAGGGGAGGGGAGGGAGTTCGGAATGCTGCCCCAGTATCTGCCATTCGGCAGGGCGATGGGTGACGGGGGCTCCTTCGGCTTCTATATAACCCCCGACTCGGCTCCGGGTCGCTGGCCGGTCTTGTACTGGGATGAAGATGAGATGTTTCTCCGTCCTGCGGCGACGGATTTCGAAGCGTTCCTCTGCTACTGCATATTGTCTGCCCGCTATGAAACCGAGGAACAGTGGAGCGCCGAGAATGGAGATCGCGAGGAAGAGGCGCGGCAGCGGGAAATAGCCAGATGCTTTGGGCTTAAATCGGAAGCTCTTTTTGGCTCCCCACCACGCAGCGACTCAGAACTTTATGAACGAGTCATTGCCCTTGATCCTCAGAACGCTACCAGCCTCTGCCATGTCGGATGCCTGCACCGAGCGCGAGGAGATGCCGAACGCGCTCTCGATTTCTTCCATCGTGCTGGCGAGTCTGCGCCCTGGTTCGGAGACGCCTGTTATCTTGTCGCCGACATCTATCGAGAGCGTCGTAAGCCAGAGCGCGCAGTGGTTGGCTGGTGGGAGGTCGCGCAGCGCTTACTTCCCCTCTGCACACGCACCTGGCAGTGGGATCTCGGAGCGGAGCACCCTGAAGCAGATATTTACGAGGTGGCAGCGGACGGTCTGATGCAGCATGACAAGTCTGCGACTTCGGAAATGAAGAATAATCCTCTGTGGGATGCCGTGGTGAAAGAGGATCCTTACGATCCTGACGTACGCGAATCGCTCGGCAGCGCGCTGTTCAGGAGAAACGATTTAGCTGGTGCAGAACGTGAGTATTTGAATGCACTGTCGCTCTGCAATACCGAAAAAGGCAAGCAGCCGATTCGTCTCTACAATGCGCTCATCGAACTGTACGAGAGCACAGGCCGCTCTCGTGACGCCGCGCTGGCTGCTTATGATAGCAAACTCCCACGTTCGATCCTGTAAACAGTGCGCATGCATTCCTTGATCTTCTGCATGAAGTTGCCGACATAGAATGGCGGCCGGCTGCGATTTAAGAAACCCCCGCCAAACTTTGCTCGATAAGTTTGGCGGGGGTTTTGTATGAGCCACTTCAGCGGATCATTTTACTACCGCTTTTGACAGCTGCCGTTTTATGTTTTGTCGCAGGTACACTGGATTTCGACGCGCCTGCGAGTTTGTCGATCTGTACGATCATCGCCGGTATGTCCTCGACGCTGGCGATATATTTACCCTGTTTGTCGATCACTACGTTTGAAGGAATACTCTGGAAACCAAACTTCGCAATGATTGTCGCTTTCTCGTCGGACAGTATCGGATAAGTTAGCCCGTGCTTCTTACGGAACTTGGTGATGTTCACGTTGGGATCGGGAACGCCCTCCTGGATCGCGAGCGCAATCACCTGCACGTCCTTCGCCTTGTACTTCTGCCACACTTCTTTTTCTAAATGAGGAGCCTCCTCATTGCAGCCGCCTCACCAGGAGGCGTAGAAATTCAAAATCACGGTTTTACCGCGATACTGCGATAATTTGACTGTCTTACCTCGCTCATCCTTCAGCACAAAATCCGCAATCTTGTCGCCGGGTTTGTACACTGCTGGTCCCGCCGCAACAGATTTTCGTGCCGTCAATGAGAAGGAAAGAGCAATCAGCGCTGCTACAGCCAACACTGCTTTCTTGTTCATACGCTTCGCTCCCATCTCGATTTATTACAGTCCAATGCATCGGCTCATTCATTTGCGGGTGGTTCTATCTGCAACCGCACCGACATGACTGTATTCTATTGTAACCCGATGTCATTGCGATGTCAATTTTAGCTGTTCGGCCTTGCTTCGTCCGCCCGCTAAGAGATGCCTATCGACACAATATTCAGGGTACATTAGGCAGATGGTACAAAACACCGATCGCGTTCGGCCGAATGCAGCAGAGACCGAGTCCGCCAGGCGAGAACATCAGTAAGAGCTCAATAGGGATCAGCAATGTACAAAATTACGAATCACAGTTGCAGAGTAGAAAAATCCATGGCTCCGACATCGGCGCTTCTTCATTTCGCAAGCCAATCGGGTGTTCGTCTATTATATGGATCTGTGTACGCAGGCTGTATTGCAGCGATGCTAATTCTGCTTGGCGGATGCAGCTCTGAGAAGCATATTTCAGGACAATCTCAATCGCTGACAGCGGCGCGCTCCGGATTTCAGACGACGTTGCTGGCGCAAAAAGTCGGGGCGGAGCCAGTCGAAAAAGCGCCGCCCGCAGTATTCCGGACGCTCACCTATCCAGCAGTGAGTGGAGAACTCGCTGCCTACCTCACTCCCGATCCCGGCGACGGCAAAAAACATCCTGCGATTGTCTGGATCACCGGCGGCGACTGTAATTCCATCGGCGATATGTGGTCGCCTTCGCCGCGCGATAACGATCAGACCGCGGCAGCATATCGCAAAGCAGGCATCATTATGATGTTCCCCTCGCTGCGCGGCGGAAACGATAATCCGGGCGTCAAAGAGGGATTCCTGGGTGAGGTTGAGGATGTGCTCGCTGCAACCGATTTCCTGCAAAAACAGACCTATGTCGATCCGAAGCGCATCTATCTGGGCGGACATAGTACCGGCGGTACGCTCACGATGCTCGTCGCTGAATGCAGCAGTCGCTATCGAGCGGTTTTCTCGTTCGGACCGGTTTCGGATGTAACATATTATGGACCCAACTCCGGCTTCCTGCCCATCGATATCAGAGATAAGAATGAGGTAGAATTACGATCGCCGGGTTATTGGCTATCCTCAATCAAGTCGCCGGTCTGGGTGCTCGAAGGCACGGAGGAGAGCAACATCGACTCGCTGCGTTCGATGGCGACTTCCTCGACGAATCCTAACGTCCACTTCATCGAAATCAAGGGGGCCACTCATTTCTCCACACTTGCTCCCACAAATGAACTTATCGCAAAGATGATCCTCCACGATACAGACGAAGCAAGCGGTCCCTCACTATCAGCGGAGGATGTGAACAATAATTTTGCCCGCTGAAATATTGTTTTCTTCGGAGCGTCATGGCATTCGAAATTGCTCATTCCCATAGAATTTGAAGAGGTCCATGGTATGGAAGGTAACACATTCAAAGTCACTCGCTGCCTGCATGGTGATGAGCCGCTCCTCTGGCAGCTTTATTTCGATACGACACGCCTCATCAACAGTCGCGATTATACTCCCGCACAGTGTCAACGATGGGCACCGGTATCCAAAGATATGGAGGAGTGGAGCGTTCGCATCCGATCCGGAAACCCGTTTGTCGTGCGAGACGAGTGCGAGATATTAGGCTTCGCCGAGCTGGAAGACAACGGGCATATCGACTATTTTTACGTTCATCACAAATGGCAGCGAAAAGGGGTTGGTCGAATGCTCTATGCCGCCCTAGAAGACGAAGCACTGCGCCTCAAAATTCTGCTGCTGTACACCGAGTCGAGTATTACAGCCCTGCCTTTCTTTCTTAGCAGAGGGTTTGTGATCACCAGGATGGAGGAGAATATCATCTGTGATGCGCCAGCCAGGCGCTACCTGATAAGAAAACTTCTGCCAGCAGCAAAGCCGAAATAGTCCCTCGTCTTCCGCTCTATTCGTTCCGCACCCATCTAGCTTGCTGGACGGTATACACACGTTTTCAGCATACTGACCGAGTTTTACGGCTTATTGCACGAAAGGTAAACCTTGAACACTACAGACAATTCCGATCAGATCAGGCGCGATAACTATTATCGAATCAGTTCACAGATCGCACTCATGGATAACGAATGTCTTTGTGCGATTTTTGCTGCGAGCGAGTCGAGCACTGGGTGGGGACGAAACCATGTGATCGATATCGGTGCCTCGAAAGTCTTCGTGAAGCGTGTTCCGATCACCGACGCGGAGCACGCGAATTTGTTTACAACAAGGAATCTGCATGACCTCCCAACCTACTACAATTATGGCGTAGGTTCCGCAGGTTTTGGGGTCTTCCGAGAACTCGTCGCGCACATTAAGACGACCAACTGGGTGCTCAGCGAGAAAATCGAAAACTTCCCGCTTATGTACCATTATCGAATAGTCCCTTTCTCCGGTGAACCCACTGGCGTCGATCTGGAGCGCGATAAAAGCTATGTCGAGTACTGGGGAGGCAATGAGAACATCGGCAAGTATATGCTGAATCGAACCCATGCCCGATACGAACTGATTTTGTTTCTGGAATACATCCCGCTCGTTCTGAGACCATGGCTGCTGGATAATCCCGATCGGGTGGAATGGGCGCTCGATGAACTGCGCGTGACGATCGACTTTCTCCGAAAGAACGACATAGTCCACTTCGATGCACACTATGACAATATACTTACCGATGGCGAGCATACATATCTCACGGATTTCGGTCTTGTTCTGGATAGGAATTACGCACTGCGCGATGACGAAATGACGTTCTTCGATGCGCACACCCACTATGACTATGGCGAGGTTCTGGCATGTCTGACTTTTCTGATCAATCGTCCCTACGAAGCGCTTTCTGCGAGTGAAAAAGATCGGATCAAGCAAAGATACGGGGTGTCTGGAACCGATCACAATTTCGATATGTTGCCAGTGCTGCTCGCCAACCTCGAAGCGCTGCAAGCCGACGGGCTGATGAAGCTGAATGTAAACTGTCTTGCCTGTCTCATCAAATACCGCAGCGTTATCATGCTAATGGAAGACTTCTATGGGACACTCCGTGGGAATAAGAAGAAAGATACCCCGTTTCCGCATGAAGAACTGAAGCGCCTACTAAAAGAAAGCGGGTTCGTTTCTGACACCATTGCAGTCGTGAAACCCCAGATTGAACCCAGGTGAATGCTTACGGCACAGGTACCGCCGTTTATACGTACCATAGAATAAGTAGCGTAGGTCGGATTTCCGCAGGAGACCATATTTAGGAGGTGCGTCGACGATGAAATGGGAATCTCTGGGTAAGCAGGAACTGCCAGACCTGAACCCCTCCGGCAAAGGCTATGTTTATACGACTTCGCTATGGCGCACTCCGGTTCCTGGAGGCTGGCTTCTGATGGCTGTCAACAGCAAAAGCGGCGACCCGCAGCCGGTGCTGAGTTTCTATCCGGACGTCGACCACGCGTGGAAAGGCAACGCGCCGCCCGAGGCGGAGTACCTCCTGCGCCCGGCAAGCGGAGTGAAATCCATAGAATCAGAGCAGTTGCTTCGTGGGGCTCCCGACGAAAATTCGGAACCAAAGCGACTGGAGCGATGACCTTCCAGCCCGTTTTAGTTCAAGCAGATCAAGCGGCACGAGAGAATCATTTCGCCATGAACGAGCAGAACAAGCGGTATCTGGTTTACGAAAAGACCGCTAGTGGCGAGCATACCGGCCATGCGGTTGTGCATCTCATTCGTGCGTCCGATCTGATGAAAGCGCTGCTTCGCTGCATACAGATAGACTTTCATAGCTCCACTCTGGGAGAAGACGGTTCGATAACTGTCGACGGCCTTGTTTACGAGCATCCGCTGGCATACATCGAGGCGGAGCACAAAATCTATGGGGAGTGGCAAATCCGGGAACTGCCCGACTGGACGCTCGAGCAGCTCGCCTCGGAGGTGTTTTGCGGCGAGAGCAGCGATGGCACAGCGGAAATAATTGCAGTCTGTCGGAAAGAACTGCTCAAAAAGCTTCCAAGGAGTCGCGCGCGTGCTTTCATCTGGTATCTGCGCGGGGAGCGTATGCTCGTTACGTTCTATCGCAAGGCAAAGCCGTTTCGCATTGATATTGTGGCACGTTTCCTGTGGACATGGGACGGCGTTATCGAGCAGGTTACCGAATGGACAGGGGACTATCCTCAGCTGATGGCTGATTTGAACATCGATTTGCTTCATGGCGATCCATCGCTGCCTTGATTATCAGCGAGGCAAATGAGAATGCGGCAAGGAGGCTGAAATGTATTACGGCATCAATTACTGGCTATTCGCGATACCGGGATTTGCGCTGGCCATGTGGGCGCAGTGGTCGGTCAAGATCACTTTCGAGCGCTGGGCGAAGGTTCCGACAACTCGGCGCACGAACGGGCTGCAAGCCGCTGAAAAACTCATGGCGCTGACAGGGCTTCATGTCGGCGTGGAGCGAATTCCCGGTCTGCTGACGGACAATTACGATCCTCGCTCGAAAGTAATCCGATTATCCGATAGTTCGCAGGATAGTTCAGTCGCTTCGATCGCTGTCGTGGCACACGAGCTCGGCCACGCCGAGCAGGACGCACAGAACTATATGCCGCTGAAATTGCGCGGCTCGATCGTTCCTGCGGTGCAGGTGAGTTCATGGGTGGGACCGTTGCTGTTTTTTATCGGATGGCTGCTCAATTCACATGGTCTGATATTGATCGGTGTATTGATATTCTGTGCCGCCACTTTTTTCGCATTCATCACGCTGCCGGTCGAGTTCGATGCCAGCCGCCGCGCAATGAAGAATCTGGAATCGTCCGGACTGCTGGTCGGTGATGAACTGGTTGGCGCGCGCAAAGTGCTGAACGCCGCTGCAATGACATATGTTGCCGCTGCAGCACAAAGTGTCCTGACGCTCCTTTACTATGTTTCGATTCTCAGCGGGTCGCGTCGCAGGTAGTTACCGAATCTCTCTTTTCATGATCGCCTTATGATGTCTGTCACGAACAAATGTGCGTAGCGTAGTTTCATGGTAACTATTCACGCGCACCACGGCCCATTCTCCCACAGCTACGGGAAGAGGAGGAGGCAATGCAGCTATTCTGACTTTGAGTGCGAAACTGAAGGCAGAGTCAATAGTCATGTTCTCTGATTGCCACCTCGGGCTGGCACAATTAAAGTATTGGAAACACACTTTCATATAAAAAAGGAGCGGAAGGTATGGGCAGCAGCAAAATAGTATCCTCTGTGAGGAGAGGCAGTCCGAAGTTCACTGCGCTGATATTACTGGCATTGATTTGTGGAGTCGTTGGCACGACCTTCGCACAAAGGGACAGAGAGAATCGACGGGAAATAGACGTTCGACGTGCTGCAAAGGATGCAGTCGTCCGCGAAATCAACAGTCGTTACGGCCGTGGCGCCAACCCGAAAATAACACGTAACGATATGCAGGATGCCGATCGAGACCGACGCAGAGTTACCGGACGCGGAGAATATTCGGATCGCCGTGACCGTCGGACTTTCAACTTCGCGTGTGTGGTGAATCGGTATAACGGCCGCGTAACCGAGCTGCAGATCGATAGCACCGGGTTTATTCCTGGCCGGCCCGGCCATGACGAGGATCGCCACCCGATCATCAATGAGAAGCGCGCGCGTATCGTGGCAGAAAACGATGCGAAAGAGCAGCTTCGCCGCCGTTGGGGCAGCAACTCCAACCCAACTCTTAAATGGAGTCGTGCTGTTGTAGGGCGCTACTCGAACTATGAGATCAACGGAGAGGGACGCTTTCGCAAGGATGGGCGTGACTTGACGTTTACGTTCGATTGCTGGGTAGACAATACATCGGAAAAAGTGTCCAAAATGACATTTCACTACTGATTCCGCGTATGAGGATATGGGTAGGTTGGCGCATCCTCTCCTATCCCTGAGGGAAGGGATAGGGCAGCCGATGCGACAGAATCAGTAGATACCCCGAGCGGTTCTCGATTGAAGATAATGAGAACCGCTCAGGGCGTCTCCATGTCGGGTAAAGCAACTTTTGCGACAACAAATTACAGTTGCAAGACCGGCTCGGGACAGGTACCCGCTTCGAGCGAAAGCAACATCTCCTTACGCGCAAGTCCCCCTCCATACCCGACGAGTTTGCCGTTTGCTCCGATCACCCTGTGGCAGGGTATCACGATCGAAAGCGGGTTGCGCCCATTCGCAAGACCCACTGCACGTGAAGCTTTCGGATTACTAATTCGGGCCGCCAACTCGCCATAAGTGAGTGTCGTTCCGTACGGAATACGCTGCAGTTCTGCCCAGACCAGCTGCTGGAAAGAGGTGCCACGAGGCGCCAGGGGCAAATCGAAATCCGTTAGATTTCCTGCGAAATAGGCGGACAGTTGGCGTTTAGCTTCCGGAAATGGAACCGCTTGCTCCTCTTCGATCCATTCCGTATCGATTTCTCGACTGTGTTTGTGCTCGACCATATACAGACCGGTGAGCGCGTCGTGCTCAGCGGTGAGTAAGATAGTCTGTATCGGTGAGTCGAAATAGGTGTAGTGAATCATGTTATGGGCTCCAGTGTCTCCAGCGATTTCCAGAGGTGCATCGCAGCATAAGCTCGCCAGGGTCGCCAGTCGGCGGCGCGTTCGAGGGCTCGCTTGAGGTTCTGTTCGTTCATTGCCTTTAGGATGCCGTAGTCGGTGTGCGGAAAGGCGTCGGGCCAGGCGAGTGCGCGCATCGCCACATACTGCGCTGTCCACTCGCCGATGCCAGGAAGCTGTTTTAGTCTGATCATTTGCTCGTCAACATTGGCGCCCGGCTCGAGCGTTACGTCTCCATTCGCGACAGCACGAGCCAGGGTCAGGATCGCGTTGGAGCGAGACCCGTAGATGCCGAGCGCAGCTATTTCGTCGACGTTGGACTGTGCGACACGCTCGGCAGTCGGTGTCAGGCGAACCAATTGAGGGTAGGGCGTGATAATCGGTTCGCCGAAAGCGTTGGCGAACCGACTCGCGAGTGTAGATGCCGCTTTGACGGTGATCTGCTGTCCGAGTATCGCGTGAACAGCCATCTCAAATCCGCTAAACGCGCCCGGCACACGCAGTCCTGGACGTGCCTCGGCGATCGCGCCAAGGCGACTGGCGATCTGCACTGGCTCTGCGTTGAGATCGAACAGCCTGCGTATGCGAGTGAGTACAGGAGTGAGGACCGGGGCGAGCGAAGCGGAGAGTTCAACGCGCAGGGTGTTTTTGTCCGAAACCGGCGATACTGTGATCCAGCCCTGACGTTTCCCGACTGCGACAGTTCGCAGGTACGTGCTGCCCTCGACCCCTTCGATGCCGCAGGAGGTGCGCCCGATGAGGAATGTAATCATCGCCTGCCAGTCGAGCGGAGGTCTATATGCGAGTTCACAAATGAGTGTGTCGGATGAGGCGGTCTTACGCGAGCGACGCAGGTCGGTCGGATTCAGTCGATAGCGTGAGGCGAAGAGCGCGTTGAATCGTCTGAGGCTTGAAAATCCTGCGGCGCTTGCCACTTCTATGATCGGCAGATCAGAATCGGTGATAAGGCGCTTTGCGAGCAGCAGGCGGTGTGTCTGCGCGAGTTCGATCGGTGTGACGCCATATTCGGAGGCGACCACGCGCCGCAGGTGTCGGTCGCTGACACCGAGACGTTCCGCAAGAGCTGTCACACTGATTTCTGTGAGCGCGCCTGCTTCAATATGGTCGACAGCGAGAGCGGCGAGGCGGCTGACCGCGTCGATACGCGCGTTGCCAGGGGAGAGCTCGGGGCGGCATCGCAGACAGGGGCGATAGCCTGCTTTCTCTGCGGCAGCGGCGCTCGGGTAATAGGAGCAGCTTCCTGACAGCGGTTTGCGGGAGGGACAGACTGTGCGGCAGTAGATTCCAGTTGTGCCGACGCCGACATAAAACATCCCGTCGAAACGCGCGTCACGTGTCAGAATCGCCTGATAGCAGGTATCAGTATCGTAGTTCATAATTTGATTATAACAGACGTGCTCCCACTTGTCTCGCCATTTTCGGACATGATTATCGAAAACACAACATCTGCCCCAACCGTGGACAGTGGCTTAACGGATCATTTGAAACAGTCCTCCGTTAAGACGTTCATCGGGCGCAGACGGATGGTTTGCCAGGAATTGCGCGGCTGCAGGCGATAGAGTGGGAAGTGGTTCAGACGCACTGTGTGACAATCAAACCAGGAGGCGTGCTCATGCAGTCCGCGTTGAAACTGAAAACCACCGTTCTTTCAGGGTGATCTCGAAATTTCGCTATGACGAACAAACTGCTCAGCCTGTTTTTTGGTAAACAGTCTCAGAACTAAAGCGGGCGGGCGAAAATGCCGAGATGGTTGGCGACGGGGCGTTCGCGAAAAGGGATGCGGCAGTCGATAGTCGAATTGAGGAGGATTGGTTTGCCGTCCTTATCCTCGATCGCCAGCGTTGTCGAACCGCCGCCGTCGAGGTTCATCGCTGTGTATGCGCCATGTTTCAAAAGTAAATTTGCAAGTTCGCCCGGCACTGCACCCTCACTGTAATTAGGCTGTCTACCATCCACAAGCACAATCATCAGCTTCGTTGCCTCACGATTATATCCGATCGCTGTCCGTGGATCAACATGAGCATCCTGGGAGGGCGAGGACGGAACGAACCTTCCCTGCGAAAGCAGCATACGATTCCCGGAAAGGGCATTGTAGACAGGTCCGGTAGACGGGTTAATCTGGACATGATTATCTTTCGATAGATACAGAGTCGGAAAGAGACGAAGTTTCTTCGGATCGGTGCAGTAGGCTACGCCGCGTGAGGCAGCAAAACCCTCGACGTCTACCCGATCGCCGACGTGTGGGTAGTAGCTTAGCACGGTGTTGGAGTGCCAGGGATAAAAAAAGTCGCCGTTGATCGCGACTTGTGTCTTGAATTCGGTTAAGAATGCTGATGTTGTTCGGGCACGAATCGGTTCAGGCTGGCCTGATTCTCCAGGCGTAACCAGAAACTCGATCCCCGGCGCTTTCAAATCGATCGTCAGGATATGCGCTATCATCCGGCGAGGTTTTGAGTAAGTTTCACGCTGATAGGTCACGCCCTGAAACAGCTCGCGCTCGACTGGTTCAGGCTGACTTCGATTGTGCATCCATAGCTGATAGCCACCGTATCCAGCCGCCAGGAGCACAAATACCGTTGTAGCTCCCCATTTTAACCTTCGTTTCCATATTGGGACTTTGCTCCCGTGAATGCACACTGGAAGTACCTCGGTATTGCTTTCCTGCACAGTCGACTTCATCATTTGCAGCATTTCATTCCCGTGCGTTTTCCCTTATGTTCATAGTTCATCCACTTTGCATACGGGTTTGTGCAGGCGAAATGTGACCCTGCTTGCGAATTCCTAAAAGACACTCGTCACTTTGAGTAACCGATCGGGCACTGCCTTGACTTGCCTACGGCAGCGTGATAGAATGGGCAACGATGAAACTGCAATTTCGCCTCGGAAATATCCGCTATGAGTTCGCCGACCTGAAGACGCTGATGGCGAAAGCGACCCCCCTGCGTTCAGGCGATCAGCTTGCGGGTATCGCGGCGGAGAGTGCGGCTGAGCGGGTTGCAGCGCAGATGTGTCTCGCTGACCTGCCGCTGACGTTGTTCCTCACTGAAACCGTTGTGCCATACGAAACGGACGACGTAACGCGCCTGATTATCGATACGCATGATGCGACTGCTTTCTCAATCATCTCACATCTGACAGTCGGGGGTTTTCGGGACTGGCTGTTGTCCGATGCCGCCGACACTGCAGCGCTTTCGCGCCTTGCCCCGGGATTGACGCCCGAAATGACCGCAGCTGTAACCAAAATCATGCGGCTGCAAGACCTGATCGTAATTGCTGCGAAGTGCCATGTCGTGACCAGATTCCGGAATACCATCGGTCTGGAGGGGCGGCTTTCGACTCGTATCCAGCCGAATCACCCGACCGACGATGCGAAAGGGGTTGCGGCCAGTCTGCTGGATGGTCTGCTCTACGGAAGCGGCGATGCTGTGATCGGCATCAATCCGGCAACGGACAATATTGATGCATGCATTCGATTACTAGAGATGGTCGACGAGGTGCGACTGCGACTGGAGGTTCCGACACAATCCTGCGTACTTGCTCACGTCACCACGACTCTGGAGGCTATCCATCGAGGAGCGCCAGTCGATCTGGTTTTTCAGTCGATCGGCGGGACGGAGGCTACGAACCGTAGTTTCGGCGTGTCGCTCGCCCTGCTTCGTGAAGCGCAGGAGGCTGCGCTGTCGCTGCATCGTGGGACTGTTGGGGACAACGTGATGTACTTTGAAACGGGGCAGGGAAGTTCTCTGTCCGCCAATGCCCATCACGGCGTCGATCAGCAGACGCTCGAAGCACGCGCCTACGCAGTGGCGCGGCATTTCAACCCCTTGCTCGTGAACACCGTTGTCGGCTTCATCGGACCCGAATATCTCTTCGATGGCAAACAGATCACACGCGCTGGCTTAGAAGATCACTGCTGCGGCAAACTGCTCGGATTGCCAATGGGATGCGATGTCTGTTATACCAACCATGCCGAAGCCGATCAGGACGATATGGATGGGCTATTGACGCTGCTGGGAGTGGCGGGCTGCACGTACATCATGGGCGTCCCTGGCGCGGACGACATCATGCTGAACTACCAGAGCACTTCCTATCACGACGCTGTCTACATTCGCAAAGCATTAGGGAAGCGGCCCGCTCCAGAGTTCGAGTCATGGCTTCTGGAGCGAGGCATATGCGACAGTGCAGGCTCACTCCTGCCGAACCTTCAATTTCTACCGAAGTCGCTGATTCCGGCAATTTCGTCCGTGTGACGGATGCTGAAATCAAGATGGGAATATGAGGATATGAAAAGGATGTACGGTTGGACGACGAGCTAGCAGAAGCAAATTCTCCCTGGTCACGCCTACGGGAATTTACGAGCGCGCGTGTCGCGCTGGGACGTTCGGGCTGCGGTGTCCCAACAGCGGCGCATCTGCAGTTTCAGTGGGATCATGCCCGAGCGCGGGATGCCGTCTACTCGACACTGGATGCGCACCGACTTTGTGCGGAACTGAGAGAGATCGGTCTAGAATCCCTGTTGCTGAGAAGTGCCGCGCCTGACCGTCGCAGTTATCTCCAGCGTCCCGACCTTGGGCGTCGTCTGGCGGATGAATCACGGGCGATGATTGCAGAAAACGAAACAACCTTTGATGTGGCATTTATCATCGCAGACGGACTTTCCTCGACCGCAGTCAACTATCATGCGCTTCCTCTATTAAAATGTGTTTTGCCTGGGCTGATGGATACGTGGCGAGTCGGACCCGTTTGTGTAGTCGAGCAGGCGCGAGTGGCAATTGGCGACGAGATCGGTGAGGCTTTGCGGGCGGCGATGACTGTCCTGCTGATAGGAGAGCGGCCAGGTCTCAGCGCTCCCGATTCGTTGGGAATCTATCTCACCTGGAACCCGCGTATCGGCACAACGGATGCGGCTCGCAACTGTATCTCCAATATTCGTCCAGAGGGTTTGAGTTATGAAGTGGCCGCGCAAAAACTGCTCTATCTGCTGACCGAGTCGAGGCGACGTAGTCTCTCCGGCTTCGAATTGAAGGAAGCCGCGCCGACAGCGTTTGCAGTCGATATCGCTGCAGCGCATATAGCTATTGATGCGCCCTCATCGTCCGACCCTGTTCTCCCGAAGCTTCGGGAGAAGTAAGCGTAACGAAATGATGGTTATATGCTGCGTGGCCGCAGTCACGTGTCAACCCGACGCCCGTATCGTTCTCCTGTCGCCCTGATGAGGAACGAATGTCAGGGTAGGGGGTCGTAGCAGAGCGGCGTCCTCCACCAGGATATGAGTCGAATGGTTCCATAACGTATCTCCAATTCTCCCATCGTTGAGCCTGAAAGAGGAACAACGCCTGGCGCCTTGTTTGGTACTGTTTGCTGCGCCTGATTCCATCTGCGGGAAGCAGATTGCTGACCCAATTTATCAAGGTCGCATGGTATAGCGGTTGCGCATTCGGCAAGTCTGGCCGCATCATCGCGCGCACAATCACTACGGAACCTTACGATATGCCTCGAACTTATCGGCCGTGCCAGTCTGTTTGCCATCCTTGTTAGCGGACCACTCTTGTGTGAAATGGTCGTCCGATAGGAATGTGAGCACGAGATGGTGAATGTGCATGTCATTTTCGGATTTCATGTTGCCTCCGCCGCCAGTGCACTGGAACTCCATTTTGGACGCCGTGCTTGCCTTTGTGGCTCTCAAATGGGGCTGATTGCCTATGCTGCAGTAGTGGGTCATCACCAGGTTGCCATTGTCGAGATGGTAGATCGAGGTCATTCCTTCCGGCGAATCCGGCATCATCTCCTCTTCGACAGCACTGCCTCCGGCAATCACTTTATACCGAAGCGAGACCATCGCCTTGCCGGACTTGTCCTCATTATGCGTCCAATCTCCAGCCAGCTTCTTCAGTCGTGCGAAACATACCTGCGCAGACGACTCTTTCGGTTTAGGCTTTGCGGTCTGTGCCGCGGACTGTGGCAGGTTTATTGAGGTGCCAGCGAGCAGGCACAAGGCGATCGTAACAATCAAGTGCTTATTCATAATGTGTGGTCCTTGCTTAGGCGTCGCATGCAACATCAGTTATGTTGCCAGTTGAGTGGATGAGTGATAGAAAACTGCATTTATGTAGGGAGCGACTGCTGTCTCGCGACAGGAAACTGTTTGCTTCAATCACTGCTGCTGGAAATGAGCAGCATAACATTCTGTCTGCCCGCAGCCATTTTCCATGGCAGAGCTCCCGTCAAACAGCTTGTATCACAGAGCATACCTGAATACACAATCGTTTTGAACGCCTGGTTATCGCGGAATGAGCGGTCTTCAGGAGGTGCATTCGACTGCCGGCCCAAGCAGTTTCGCCTCAGGGATGTTTATCCTTCAGAACCAGCAACTAATCGGTTCTGAAGCTGCCTAAAACAAGTAGCGAATTTGCATTTCTATGGAGATACTAAAAGGGGTGAGGACAAAGTGGAAAACTATCTTTTAGAGAATAAAAATAGTTTTGACCCGATATACCCAAAAGCCGCTCGGGCACTAAGTCCGAGCGGCTTTCAACTGGGAGCCTGTGGCGATTCATTTAAATGCTCCCCAATAAGGTTCAACTGCCGTTTGTAACTCCGCATCCGGCCAGGCGATTGTACATTTGCCGTCTTTAGTCTGGGCATAACCGTACCGCAGCTATCGGGGCTGTTTCCGATCGAGCAAGTCGTTCTCCGCCATCCCGCCACTACAGTAATATGCTGTAGAGAACGGCCAGAGACTATCTGTCACCGGAGCATCCGAGGTATTCTCTTGTGTGGAAGGTATTTCGTTTTAGGCGGTAACTGGCCCAGCTAAAATCGCCTAATCCTGCACTATCGACATACCCGCTTCTCAGGAGGCGGGTCGGGCTTCGATTTCGGACTTGGTATCAATAGGGCAACATGTGCGATGCACAGGCTAATGGGGAGAACGAAAACGAACGATGCATGCGCCTCCGTTCAGGATGATCTTCCAAAAAGTTTCATCTCGGCCATATCATGGAACTGCAGGTGGCCGCTCCACCCTAACGATTGCTATCATGCCATGAGGAAGCAGGTGTAATGCAACTCGGCACTGGAATGTTTTGGGGCCATCGCCGACGTTGGAGGAGCGGAGTACGTGCTCATGCTCGATATTTTAGCCTCCGTGACAACCTTGTTCACCGCTGTTGTTTCATCACGCCCGTGAGCAGCCGAATGTAAGCAGCCTCATAGTAAATGGCGTTCTCCGTCAGTTCCCAACTGGCCTGGGGCCAGCCTTCATTGAAGTCGGCGTAGGCTTTGGCGCGAGGCTGCGACTTGATCCAGGCCACGTCCCCGCCTTTGTCGCCTCGCTGGCCACTGAACTGCTGGTTTGCGCCTCCCACAACGTAACCTGGCGGTGGATTCGATGCGAAGGCAGTGCCGAATCCATACCGTTCGTGGTAAAGATGTTTCATCGAGAGCTCCGCGCCCAGTCCGTTCATATTGGTCATCAAAACGGCGCTGAACGGGTTGACTCCATGGAAGGAGTGAAGCATGTCTTCGGCGCGCTGGCGCAGTCGGCCCTGATCCTGAGCGCCAACACCGCTGTATTGCGCCGCGAGTAGCGCCGCGAAGCCAAACGAAGCTCGCACGCTATTGCTGCCCCAGTGGTAGGCTTCGGGGTTCATCCAGGCACGGTACAGATCCGCCTGAACCGGAGGCGCAAAGCGGTCATTGTTGGCTGAATTTTGGAGTTGCTTGCGGATGCGTGCGCAGATCTGAGCGTCGGCGGCAGGCAGCGAAAGGTAGTCGGTCAGCGCCTCAGCCATTCCGGCCTCGTAGGGACTCCAGATGCCCTCGGAAAGCTGGCGAGACTTCGGTGCCATCTTGATGACCGCTTCGTTATACTCTTGCTTTCCCGTCAGAGCGAAGAGATGGATAGCAGCCATTGCTTCGAGGCGATCCTGATCCTCCGGTCCGCGGCTGGCGTTTCCAGACTTGATCTCTCCGGTATCGGACTTATATGTGCGCGGGTGCGTGCGATAGTAGACCCAGCCCCTCTCTGCGCGGCGCTTAAGATCTTCGGCGAAGACCTTCCATTGCGGGAATTTGGCGTAGACACGGGCGGCATGGGCAAAGTTCATAGTGCTGGCGATAGTTGCGCCCGTGCACTCAGGCCCGTAATAGCGTTTGCTCGCCGCTCCGCTGTAGTCGATCGATCCCATCTTGACGTAGACACCGCCATCCTTCGCCTGCATCTTGACGAGCCAGTCGAGTTGGTATTTCACCTCGTCCAATAGGTCTGGCAGGCCATTGCCGGATTCGGGTATGCCGAAGTCGTCACCGAAAAC
Organism: Chthonomonadales bacterium; assembly: GCA_038216735.1. GTDB lineage: Bacteria > Armatimonadota > Chthonomonadetes > Chthonomonadales > Chthonomonadaceae > JBBQPY01. The sequence continues at coordinate 3,611 of JBBQPY010000016.1, read as the reverse complement.
TGTGGGATTGGCGCGGTAGGCGTACAGCAGTGAACTGAGCGTATCCGCATTGAAGGGCGGGTACTTGTTGGTGTCGCCGGCGTCCATCCAGCCACCGCGCAGGTCGCGCTCCGTACTCTGGTCATCCTTTGCCCACACAGCGCGAGCCTTGCGGTCTTGGTCCATGTACGAGGGCAGCAGCCACGGAGCCTCTGCGTAGGGCGCTTTGAACTCCCACGATTCACGCTGATAGAAGAATGTGCGCACGGCAGCGCGGAGAACGTTCTTATACACGGCAGTGCCAACGGTGAAGCGGGGCGATCGGCGTTTCGTTGAGGGGTCGTAAACGTAATACTTGCCAGGCGCGCGTACTGAGCTGAAGTCGAACCACCAGCCCTGGTCGCCGGAGTCCTCATGGACTGCGCCATCGTGCCAGGGCTTCGGCGCACCGCTCAGAATCACCTCGCCGCCCGGGGACTTGCGTATCTCCAACATCTTGCCGGGGCTGTACTTATCTGCCGCGTTGTAGCCCCGCGTTGGATTGGTGATCACGGCCACCTTTTCGGACATGGGCAGGTAACCAAACTGGTCAATTACAATGCGTCCCGTCACCGCTGGCAAGCCAGGAACCGTCTTTCCTTCGAGCCGTGGAACGGCGTAGTCCGGATAGGGTGGTTGCTGCGCCCTGCAGGCGGTCAGGTTCACCATCATCAAAACTGTGAAGAGTGAAAAACTGATTTTAGCGGACATTGGCGGACTCCTATGCGTACGACAGGATATTGTAATGCTGCGTGGTTCCACGAAAGAGTGCACTTCTCCTTTGTCAGATTCCATCCGTTGCGCGAAAACGACAACTCAGCTTACGACCGGATGTGGCTGTCGTCGACTGCGGTTCTGTCATCCGCAATACCCTAAGATTGAAACTGAATCACAGACAGACAAATAAAGCCGCTCGGTCACAAGGACCGAGCGGCTTTCGATTGGGAGCGGGGGTCAGACTCGAACTGACGACCTTCGGGTTATGAGCCCGACGAGCTACCGGACTGCTCCACCCCGCATCATCAAAAATAGTATGCCACACCTTGCCCGCCTTGTCAAGGCGCCTGGAGACGAGCATTCGGAAGCGGCTTATCAATAAAGCTGACAAAGAGCACGAACCCACGTCATATCCCCTGTTCGCCGACAATTTCAGACGATTTTGATGCAAAGAGCGAACGGGGTAGCGCAAATAGGGAGGATAATGTCGTATGTCCGACGTAATAGTCTGACTGTCAGCCTATCAGTCAATCGCCGCAGAAGTAGAGAGAACCCCCGTGAATTTTACAAATAGCACGAAAAGCATCCAGTCCGGCGAAAGGTGCAGATTAGTCTCATGGCGCCCCCTGGGTTTGATAAGCCGCCTTGTGATGCCGCTCGCCTTCTCTATTGGAATGGTCTCAGCTTGCAGCGTCGTTCACGCACAGGAAAGACAGGAAATGCGGGCGACTGCGCTCAGTCCCGCCCTCAAAACGATTGGCTCTTTTTTGAGTGTTGGCGCCTATTTCCCGACAGCAAGTAGCGGGCGAGCCGCGCTCGGCGATGCAAAATTTCATTCCGACTCCACTTTTTTTGCTCGCCCCAAAGCGTTCGGTCCGATACGGCTGACGGGTGGGCTCGAATATATGTCGGCGGGCGACCATTTCCTTCCCTTCTCCGGGGGCAGTGATCTGAGCCTGCTGGGACCGGCAGCCAGTATCTCGACGATCCGTCTGCCAGGGCGCATTCGCCCCTATCTGACGGTCGGTCTTTTCGCCGGACATCTGCGATCAGAAAAACTTCATTTCGATCGTACAGATTTCACGCCGAGCGCCGCAGTTGGCATCGAATATCCATTTGCCCGTTACTTTACCCTGACTGCATCCTACCGACTAACCGAACGCATTCATGGCGTGGATACGAGTGGGTTCAGCGTCGGGATCAGGATTTTTTAGGCTGCTCAGTCTTCATAGGATTATTCTGCACACTACACGAACGTCGTCTAGCAATGAAAAAGCCGCAGCCTGCTTCCCGCATCCTTCTTTCCTCCGCCAGCAATCGCGCCCAGGTAGCGCGCGGACGTTTTCTGCTGGCGGCGGGATCGGCATTTCTACTGATTCTCAGTTTCACCCTACATCGAGAAGCATCTCCCACCAGCCTTCCCGCCATTCTGCTGACGACCGTGGGATGCGTCGGACTTGTCTGGTGTGGTATTCAGATAATGCGAGACTGGCACCAGCAGCTTCAGTCGGAAGCAGAAGCGGGTCATCGACATGCCAGGAGGCAAGCGCGACAACAGCGAGTGGCGGCGGAGAGAGCCGCCCGTGATTTTCTGCGACAACGTGTCGCAGACAGTGCCGCCGTATCAATGGAATCGCGCAATAGAAAGCGTCTCGAAAAGGTTCAACAGCACGAACACGAGACACAGTTTCGCAGCCGCCATGAGAATGCTCTCCTGCGTGAGGCGGAGCGGATCGCCGCGATTACGGAGTCTGAACTGCATTTTGAACTAATGCGAATCTGGGAATTGCGCGGCTGGCGGTTGGTATCGAGGCAGCCTCTCCCCGATCTCGAGGGAACCCTCCTCACGGAACAGTTGTTAATGAGTAACGGCTCCGGTAAGCAGGAAGTGATCCTTTTGCTTGCCGATGGAAATAGAGCGGGAGTCTCCGAGATCGAAATGGCGGAGCGTCAGCGCATCGAAATGAACGCGCAGAGTGCCAGTTTACTGTCCCGAAACGGCTTTACGCCTCAGGCGGTGCGGCTCGCCCCGCGCTTTCCGCTGACACTTGTCGAGCCGCATCTGCTGGCGCAGTGGAGCCTGACACCGGCTTCCAGTGCGGCAGATGGTGAGCCATTTAAAGCAGAGCAGAATCGTTGAAGGGAAAGTCTGTATGGCTGAAATCGTAGATCTGCGCAGCGACACGGTGACGAAGCCTTCGCCGGAAATGCGCCGCGCTATGGCGGAAGCGGAGGTTGGCGATGACGTCTATGAGGACGACCCCACCGTCAACTTCCTTCAGGAACGTGCCGCTGCGCTGCTGGGCAAGGAGGCCGCTCTCTTTATGCCGAGCGGCACGATGAGCAACGCGGCCGCGATCAAAACTCACACGCACTCCGGCGATGAAATACTGCTCGACGGTCAGGCGCACTCGATGCTTTATGAAGTCGGTCTGCCAGCGACACTCTGTCAGGTGCTGACGAGGCAGTTTCGCAGCCAGAATGGTGTGCCGGATGTCGCGGAGATCGCCGACTCGATCCATCCAGAGTCACTCCACGGCGCACCGACCACGCTCCTCGTGCTGGAGAACACGCACAATCGCGCCGGCGGATATGTGATCCCGATCGAGACACATCGTACGCTGTATGAGCTTGCTAAAATGCGCGGAATTGCTGTGCATCTGGACGGGGCACGTCTTTTCAATGCAGTCGCTGCAAGTGGCGTCGCAGCAAAGCAGTTTGCTTCGTATACAGACATTGACGTTTAGATAAATCTGACGAGATAGTTAATCTCAGCACAATAGTCCCAAACCGATTTATTGATGAGTCGGGTGCGCCGCTTCCGCTGTCACGGGTCATCAATAATTGCGTCGAAAACCGACGATCTACGTGTAGAA
>JBBQPY010000015.1:0-47004 GCA_038216735.1 Chthonomonadales bacterium | reverse complement strand
TGACAGTTCGATCGCGTCCGCGATTCCATTCAGATCGCCGCGCATCAGGACGACATCCGCCGCCTCGATCGCGACATCCGTACCGGTGCCGATCGCCATGCCGATGTCGGCTTGCGCCAGTGCAGGCGCGTCGTTGATGCCGTCACCGACCATCGCTACGATTCGTCCCTCGCTTTGCAGACGTTTGATCTCCTCCGTTTTGTGTTCCGGCAAGACTTCAGCCACCATCCGTTCGATCCCAACCTGTGCCGCAACTGCCTCACTCGTGTGATGGTTGTCTCCCGTTAACATCACGACTTCGACGCCCATCGCCTTGAGGCGGGCAACAGCTGCCGCCGCTGTCGGCTTAATCTTGTCCGCCACTGCAAGAACTCCTGCCGCCTGTCCGTTCACTGCGACGAACATCGGGGTTCGACCTTGCGCCGCAAATTCCGTCGCCTTCGCTTCAAGTTCCTGAGTGAGTGTCACTTTGTTCTCCGACATCAATCTTGCGCTGCCGAGCAGGGCTGTATCGCTTCCTACCTGCCCTGACACCCCGCGACCGGAGTACGATTCGAAGCGAGCAGCTTCCACCAGGGCGATGCCGCGCTCCTTTGCACCCGCAACGGTTGCAGCAGCAATTGGATGCTCGCTGTGGCGCTCCACGGCCGCTGCCAATCTCAGCAACTGGTCCTGAGAAAACCCTTCCGCGATTACAATATCCGTCAGAGAAGGTTTGCCCTCCGTGATCGTGCCAGTCTTATCCAGCACGACGATCTGTATACGATGCGCCGTCTCCAGCGATTCGGCGTCTTTGATGAGCACGCCTATCTGGGCTCCACGACCGGTTCCGACCATGATTGCGGTCGGCGTTGCCAGCCCGAGCGCGCAGGGGCAGGCGATGATCAGTACCGCGACGAACGCAAGCAACGCGTGCAGGAACGGAGGCTGCGGTCCGAGCACATACCAGCCAATGAATGCACCGACCGCGAGCATCAGAACGACCGGCACGAAATAGCCCGTGATCGTGTCCGCCAGCCGCTGTATCGGCGCGCGACTTCCTTGCGCCTGTTCGACCAGGCGCACGATCTGTGCCAGCACCGTATCGCTGCCAACACGTTTCGCCTCCATTGTGAAGGATCCCCGCTCGTTCAGCGTCGCGCCTGTCACCGAATCGCCAACAGATTTCTCGACAGGGATACTTTCGCCCGTGAGCATCGACTCATCGACCCAAGATGCGCCTGTGAGAACAACGCCATCGACAGGCACTTTATCGCCAGGACGCACCAGCAGTCGATCGCCGACGGTGACTTCTGAAAGCGGAATATCCTGTTCCAGACCGTCACGCAGGACGCGTGCGGTTTTCGGCTGTAAGCCGATCAGCTTTTCGATTGCGGCACCTGTCCCGCGTTTCGCTCGCGCCTCCAGCAGTCGCCCCATCAGAATCAAGCTGACGATTACGCCAGCCGTCTCGAAGTAGACCCCGGTTTCCAGACCGTGTGCGGCGAAGAAAGAGGGCGCGACTGTGACGGCAAGCGAGTAGGTGTATGCCGAGAGAGTTCCGACAGCGATCAGCGTGTTCATATCGCTCGCGCGCTGTCGAAGCGCCGCCCAGGCGCCCCGAAAAAAACTGCTTCCAGCCCAGAACAAAACGGGCGTTATGAGCAGCAATTGTGCCCAATTCCACCAGGGCAGCATCGTCCAGCGCATCGGGATTATGCGGAGGTGCGGGCCCATGCCCATTGCCAGCACAGGAACGGTTAGCACGAGCGCGAAGAGAAACCGTCGCATCAATTCGCGTGTCTCAGACGAAGTAACTGTGTCGCGTTCACTATTGGCGCTGGTATCGAGGCGATCGGGATTTGCCAATTGTCCATCGTATCCGGCGATATCGAGCGCGGCGATCAGAGCTTCTGGCGTCGTCACTTTCGGATCGAAGGTGACTGCGGCTCGCTCCGCCAGCAGATTGACTGTCGCTTCCTGCACGCCCGAAACCTGTTTCAGTGCGTTCTCGACACGCCCCGTGCAAGAGGCGCAGTGCATGCCTTTGACCGTAAGGTCACAGCGTTCGATCGCAGCAGGGCGATGTGGCGCAGCTGCGGAAGTCACGACTGCATTACCCATTTCCGCTGGGAGCGCAACGCTCTCCGTCGCTGGTACGACAATCAGTTGTCCACGATACATATTCATGCCGCAGGCGAACGCGAAAGTGCCCGCTTTGTCCGGCGTGAACTCGATCGTGGTCGTCTGAAAAGCGGGCAGTTCCTGATTGATCCGAAAATCAGGGAATACCACGCGCTCAGAACAGCCGACGTTCTCCTGACGGTCGAACTTCAGCCGCACGGGCACTCCCGCCTGAACCTGCATTTGATCCGGCTGATACGTACCCTCGACGCGGATCGTGATCTCCTGCACCCCGCCGGTTGTCTGAGCGCGTTTGCTTTTTTTCGGTCCGAAAAAGAACCATGCCAGGAACGCGATCAATCCCATACCGCCAATCAAAACAACAATTTTGTCCGGTGTCATTCTATAACTCACTTTCTGACACAGTGCATCCAATCGCTGAATCGCCCTCTTTGAGAAGACTATTTTGCGAACTTGTAGATCAAGTCCATCATCTCCTGGTAGGTCTTTTCGGCTTTCGCCTCGTCGCCATCGCGCAGAGCATCGGTGACGCAATGCTGTAGATGGTTCCTCATCAGCAGCTTCCCAACGCCTCGCAACGCTTCATGTACCGACGATATCTGGTTCATCACCTCGACGCAGTACGTATCGTCTTCCACCAGCCGTTTCAGTCCTCTGACCTGACCTTCGATACGGTTCAGCCTACGTACGACATCGGCTTTCTGCTCATTCTCGACTGCCATAACTTCCTCCTCAATCTATATAGACTATACCCCTACCCCCTACTACGATGGTAGACATGGAATGAGTTCCCTCGTGGAAGACGAAGCAGTGTTGATATCTGCTGGTTTTATGACATAGTAGCTTGTGGCTGGTAGATCGTCCAGAGGGGCATACTGAGGAGAGATCAACTATGTATTATGAGTTGCTAAATGATGAGGACAAAGCCGTGCTCAGGTCTGATGATCACGTTCCTTATCTTGAATTGACCGATCTTTCCAGCAGCTATAATCAGGAACTGAAAGCGTTCAGGGACTTTCTGCCTGTGTATGCTGTACTCACCGGATTTATCGGGAGCGCGCAGCTTCGGACAGAGATAATGTTAGACGAGATCGATGCTCTGATCAGCCAGCTGGAGGATCTGCTTGCCAGGAAAAACGTAGGCTCAGAATGGAGCACTTATGATGAGCAAATGAAGTTGGAATTTACGGTCGATTATGAAAAACTCGGTCCGCCAGTACTATGCAAAGCGAGCCTGACAACAACTCCGTTCGCTCCAGCACTCGGGTCGTCGGAAGAACAGTATGAATGCGTCTTCTACACGAATTTGACATGGATCGGGATATTCCTCGCAGAGCTGCAGCGAATGAGAGGCAGATCGGAGCGCTTAGGTACGCAATGACTTCCGAGCAAGCCGGTGACGATTCAGCCTCCGTATCAGCTCGCAGGCGAAAGCTGACACGTATGTATTCTCTTCCCCTCCTTATGAAGCAGGGGTTAGAGGGTGGTTATTCTCCCTGGTAAAGAGAGGGGGTGCGGGCTGAACAATCCTAAACTCGCTGCCCTGCGTTATCAGTTTGATAGCGCAGGGCAGTAAGGAACTGGCAACATATACATTCACCATCCGGACGGTAGTTTTAACCGCTTGCAACCATCCGGTCAGCAAATCGATTATTGCGGTGCGACCCAGACATTGCGGAACTGAACGGGGTCGTGATCGCCCTGGAGCACGAGCGGTCCGGTTTTGGTCATCTCCTTGTACTCGCCGTACTGAATGCCCGTCATGCCGGTGAACTCCTCGTTATTCTGCACAATAACGCCGTTCTGAAAGACAGTCGCACGCGCGTTCTCAGTCAGTTTGCCGTCCGCACCGAAACGGGGCGCACGGAATATGATATCGTAGGTCTGCCATTCGCCTGCCTTCTTGGATGCATTGACAAGGGGCGCTTTCTGGCTGTAGAGTGCGCCGCAGCCATGCTCCTCCGGCTTATCGCCATAGCTGTCGAATATCTGAACCTCATAACGCCCCTGCAAACCGACACCGCTGTTTCCCTCGCCGGCCTTCTTGCCATCTGCGCCGACGGGAGTACGGAACTCGGCATGAACAAAACAGTCGCCGAACTCCTGCTTGCTCGTGATGTCCCCGTCCTTCGGTGAGGCGACGCCCTTAGCATCCACCGTCCACGCGGCTGGCTTCACCGAGTACCGCTGATACCAGTTATTGGTAAACTGATCCGCTTTGCCCGTGAAGAGCAGTATGGCGCCTTTTGGCGGCTGTGCCGACAGTGACAATGCGATAGGAACCGCTTCCGCTGCCTGCCGTGCATGGTGCGGGATTGCCTGCATCCGCGCCGCAATCGACCCGGCTACTACAGTCACGACCGCCGCCAGCGCGATACGCGCACCTCGACCGGTGCTCATTTTGCTCGTCTTACTGTTTCCAAATTGCGTCATCGCTTGTCTTCTCCTTAGTATCGATTGATAGTATCTGCAAATTTATATCCATAATCGGTTCACTTCCCGACGGCAGGGGTGCAGCAAGCAACGCCCCTGCAGACACCAGGAAGCTTATTCTTTTCCACTTCTTCGATTCGAACTCGCGCTACTTCCCTGATTTTTCGAGTTCATCTGCGGCGGAAGCGGCGGCGTCACGTACCTCTTTGCTCTTCGATGCCGTCGCTGTTTCACGCAATGCAGGAACCGATGCCTTCTGGTTCCGATTTTTCAGTGCGGCGATCGCAGCCTTCTGAATTGAGTCACGGTCTTCTTTCAACATTCCCAATAGTGTGGCGTTGACTGAGGCATCTGTGGGTGCGATTTTCCCGAGTCCTTCGATTGCATTGATCCGCAGATCACTCGATCGTTTGCTCTTCGCAATGTCGATCAGGATCGGAGCAGAAGCGTCCAGATGCGCGTCATCGAGGGCTGCGACGACGGTATATCCGAGTTGATCTCGGAACGATTTCGCCTGCGACTGGTGCTTAAACAGGTCGAGACTATTCGCCGCATCAAGCTTGCCGAGTGATCGCAGCGCTCCCGCGACGACAGTGTACTGCTCCGTGTCGCTCCCCGCTGCCTTACGCAATAACGCGATATCGGCATCGTTACGGGGAAGTTTGCCGAGCGCCTCCAGTGCCGCCGCTCGCCGCTCCGAGGACTTCGCAGCCGCCTGTTCATGCAGCAACGGACGCAGGGCTTCGCTCTTCATATCTCCCAACAGCCCGATCAGGGTCGCCGCCTGCCGATCGCTCGTTTCCGTTTTGAGTACGGTGACGAACAAGTCCGTCTTCGCCGCCGCAGTCAGCTTGTCCGATTTGGCGAGCTCTTTTGCCGCGGTCTGACGGTCAAGAGAAGAGGGGGCAATGCGGAGGATAGCAGGCAGCTCTTCGGGCAACGGTGCGCTGTCCTTGATCTCTTTGAGCAGATCGTAGTCGGGGTCGAAGACGACCGCGTCCGGCTTTACCGCCGCGTCGAAACGGAATGTCTGGTTGGCATTTTCGAGCATCATCGTCTGACGCTCTACCGCGCCCGAGGTTCCGCCAGTCAAGCGAAGGAGTGCGACTTTCAGTGGCAGTTTGTAAACCGGCGTACCGTCCGAAGTGTCCTGTGCCTGCTTGACGCGCAGTATCACCGCTTTGCTCGCCGCGTCGTAGCTCCAGCCAGTTTCCAGCACAGGATGCCCCGGCTTATAGACCCACTGATCGAAGAACGGCTCGACGTTCGTGCCGATCTCTTCGGTGATCGCTTTGCTCAAGTCGTGCGAATCGACGGGCTGGTACTTATTGACCTGCAGATAATGCCCCAGTCCGCGGAAGAAGTCTTTGTCTCCCAGCTGACGGCGCAGCATATGCAAGATCACGCCGCCTTTCGGGTAGGTATGGCTGTCGAACATCGCATCGCCGCCCGAATACAGCTTTGTCGCGAGCGGACGTTTGTACCGAGATGCTTCGAATAGGTAGGCGCGGGTATTGCCAAACACTTCCCGATCGTATGCGTCTCTGCCTTCGAGATGCTCCATATAGTACATCTCAAAGAAGGTGGCGAAGCTTTCGTTCAGCCAGATATCGCCCCAGTCCTTACAGGTCACGAGGTCACCGAACCACTGGTGCGCGAGCTCATGGGAGTTGAGCGAAGACATCGGGTAAAGACCGCTGCGCTTGTCTGTCAGACTGCCTGCACCCAGTGTCGTCGCGCTGACGTTTTCCATGCCTCCGCCGAAGTCCCACACCGCCGACTGCGCGTACTTGGGCCAGGCATACTTGACGCCCAGCGAGTTGGAGAACAGGCTGAGCATATCAGGGGTATTACCGTAGGAACCCGCAATCAGGTTGGCTTTGCCTTTGGGCACCACATAGTAGAGCGGCACACCTTCCCACATTGTTTTCTGGACATCGAGCTCGCCACCGACGAGCGACAGTAGGTAGGTGGAGTGCGGCTGTTTCATCGTCCAGTGAAAAGTGCGGGTCTTTGCAGTGGAATCGTGTATCGTCGCGCCCTGCGCGCCATTGCCGATTACCTCCCAGGTTTCGGGAACGGTGACGATCGTTTCGCTGGTGCATTTATCGTTCGGATAGTCGTAGCAGGGCACCCAGTTGTGGTTCGTCTCCGTCTCGCCCTGCGTCCAGAACATGGTCGTCCGATCCGGTCGTTCGGGGTCGGGATCGACCCAGTGGAAGCCGCCCAGTCCGTTTGCGCCCCCTTCAGTGGTGCCTCCGGGCATCGTGTAGCGTATCTCGGCCGCGACTTCTTTCCCACGCGCGAGCGGTTGCGCAGCCGTCAGCGTTAGAACGGAGCCGACGTGCGTGAAGGATACTTCCGCACCGTCGATTTTGCATCCCTGGATCACCAAGTTTTTGCCAGCGTCGAGGATAATCGTGGAAAGACCGTCGCGCAGCGGTGCAAGATAGTGGGTCACAACACCCGTTGCGGAGTGTCCTGTAGCGTTGACATTCAGAACGAGTTTCAGGTTGCGGACATGATAATCGCGGCTGCGGGCATAGTGAAGTGAAGCGGCTGGGGCCTTGAACTGTTCGCCATCGCGGCGTCGGCGTCCCTGTGCAGCAGAAGGCAGCAGGCTCAGGCTAATGACACCGACGAGGGCTGCGCCATAGAGAGGACGAAGGAATGAATTCTGAGCAGTAAGTTTAAAAGTTGGCAGCAAAATAGATACCTTACGGCTCCGATTGGGAGCTGTATTAGGACTGGTCAGAAAAGAAAAAAAAGCACGGTTCACAAGCAAGACTCCTCTCCGAACTTACGATGTGTACGGATTTGGCTAGACAAAAATGGGATTGGACGAATTTGTTTGAGGGCGTTGCAGCGGGATGTGATGGTATACAGGGCAGCCCTGTGTGCTGCCCCTTAACTGATTGGGAGGAGCGCCTCAAGCGTATCCGACACTATTCTACGCACACAGCAAGAACTCCTGCCTACCAGTAAAGCTGGGACACGCGTGATTACAAAGATGGGAAGCTGACGGCCGACAAAAGCGAGAGCGGAACGAAATCTTCCCCGCTGCCAATATCGGCAGCGGGGAAGAAGAGGTGTAGACGAAGCGGGGCTAGAGATCGGAAAACCAGGAGCGGCAGGCAGACAAAGGAGGACTGCGAAACAAAGAATGTGAGGGCTCAGACAGTGGTACGGTTGAAATGCGCCAGATTCGACGTAATACCGACCAAACTGCGCAGATGCAGCACTAGTTTTTCTCGCGGTACATCGTTGATGTTCGCAAGCGAAACACTGATGCCGATTACGTCCTGGAGCTGCACTTCGAGGCTGCGGAAGTTTTTCACGACTTCATTCGCGTTCGAAAAACCGAGTTCCTTTTGCAGAATGGTACGCTCCTGCTCGGCAATCAGGTTCTGCTGCTTCAGCGCAGCCACCAGCGAGTTGACCGCGACATCGGAAGCGGCGCCATTCCCATTCTGTTTATCGAGCGTGTGCTTCTTCAATCCGTGTACCAGACTGATAATTTGTGCCGGGTCGGCGCTGCCCAACTCTTTTTCGAGGATGTCGCGCTCCAGATAGAGGGCGGTCAGCTGCGCTTCCAGGTCTTCTACTGCAGAAGTCGATTTTTTGATTTCGTTAAGGTCGGAATATAGGGATTTGAGCTGCCCCTCGAGGTTGCGAACGGTCGTATTTACTTCGTCACCCGCGCTGACAACAGCATGAGCGCCGTTCACTTCAAAGGCTGCGGTGGTTAGTTCCGGAGTATAGTTCGTCTCACCGACAGTTGCTTTCGACATCAGAGTTCTCCTTGATTGTAGAGCACGATTGCATCGCACAATTGTATTGCACGATTGCTTAGCACGAGTGTGCGGCCAGGGGCACAGCGCGGATACCCGCCTGAAATGTGTTAGAGTGAAGCAGGAAAGGATTGCCAGGGTCAGCCACGGTCCGAAGCTGATCGAACGCAGTCGCGGGGCGATTGAGATTTACAAGATGCAGCGGGAATGCAACAATAGTATTATTGCCAGCGGTGCGGAAAACTTTAGGGCGGAGGGTGAGAAAGATGAAAAAAGATCGATACAGTTCGCGAATCGATCGATGTATGCGGCGAGATAGAGTGGTAGTTCGGATAGGAGATGCAGAAGTATGGCTGGAAGGACAGCGAAGCAACTGCATCATTCTAATCAGCAAGAGAGTTGATTGATGTTGCTGGAAACGAAACCCTTAAGGTCGATTAATACGACAAATGTCAACTGGAATATGCGTCAGAAGGTCTCGTAAACCTGGTTGCGCAGTTCGCGAAGCTTGTGCTGATAGTTTGCTGTATTAATCTCTTCCGCCCACATCACGAGCGCGTTCTCGTTATTGTCCGTATAATAGCTTTTGCGGATGGCCGCATCACGGAAGCCATATTTTTTGTAGAGTTTTTGTGCGATCCGGTTGCCCTCACGCACTTCCAATGTGCAGTGTGAAGCCCCCTGTAGGATGCCTTCTTCGAGCAGCGCGACCAGCATACGCTCCCCAATTTTGCGCCCCTGATAGTCGGGATCGACAGCGATCGTCGTGATATGCGCCTCATCCATAATCACCCATAACCCTCCGTATCCGATGATCTCCTGCCCGATCCGCGCCACGAGATAGCAGGCAGATCGGTTCGAAAGCTCGGTCGCATAAGCGCTTGGAAGCCAGGGCGAAGGGAAACAGCGTTTGTCGATGCGCGAAACCACTGCGATATCGGCAGGGCGCATCGGTTCAATGGAAACTGGCTCAACAAATATTGCCATCCTGCGTGTACTCTGAGTTCTTTCGGCGCGGCAAAATTTACTGCAGCTATCGACCGCATCATTTACCATGAAGCCATCATTTACCATGAAGAAGGTGTCGCTCGATCGACATCAGTTTAGCATAACGAATGATTCATGTCAACGGCTCTCAGCACGGGTTCATACTCGAATTTGTTTCTGGTTTGATCTGAGTTTATTAGGATTGTATCCGAACATTCCTGTCTGCTGTTTCCATAGTTCGACGTGCTTCCAGTTCGACGACACTCAGGCGCAGACCGGCTTTCAAAGGACACATGATTTCACTGTGGAGTTATGAGCCTGAAGCGTCAATAATAGCAATTGTGCCGATTTTTCCAGTATTTGCTCATTTGCAGGCTATTACGACTTGTTTCAGGAGAACATAATGCTGAACCGACGTTTACGTTCCGTCTCGCTCGCTCTGTGTACGCTGCTCATCACTCTCGCACCAGTCGCGATCCGTGCCGATGCACCTTTGGAAGCTAAAACTGCAATCCAGGCTGTCTATAATAGAGAGAGCGCCGCCATCAATAAGAAAGATGTCGAGGGCGTTCTCGCTATCTACACTGCGGATTATGTTGAGATTGGACAGGGTGGAAAAAAACGCTCACTCGCTGAGACCAAACAAGAAATGCAGGGGATATTCGCGACGCTTCAGGCTATGAAAATGACGCAGACTATCTCAAAGGTCATGCTCAAGGGTGAGCAGGCCACTGTGCAGGTGAAGCAGCACATGGATGCTGCACTCACTGAGCCACAGACGCATAAGAAGCATTCTATAACGATGTCCTCGAGTGTCGAGGATATCTGGGTCAAGAGCGGTAAATCGGGCTGGCTCAAAAAGCATTCAAAAACGCTTTCGGAACAAGGGACAATGGATGGTAAACCGATGAAGGGCTGAGGCGTCGGCAGGTTTCATCAACGCTCGATTCGTCGTGTCGACTAATGGTGATGCTGGGCTGTATGTCGTGAATCAGGTATTGTGTGTTATCATAGGGAGCGCGAGAGTTCGCGCTCCCTGTCATATGTCGCATGGAACTGGACATGCCAGGGGAGAAGGCGTTGGACGACTCTAGAAATGGCAGCGATGCTGAGATCGTTACTGCTTGATTCCTACATCGCTTGATGCAAATTAGTCAAATAGTCTCAGTAAAGACGCGCTGACCGTTTTTTCTGCCCACACACGCATTTGTGTCCGTTTTGTCACTTGCCTTCACTTCCGTCTGGAGAATATGATGCTGAACCGACGTTTTACCTCCGCCTCGCTCGCTCTGTGCACACTGCTGGCGATTGCGCCCGCCGCGATCCGTGCCGATGCCACCTCAGATGCGAAAACCGCGATCCAGACTGCGTACAACAAAGAGACTGCCGCGATGAATAGGAAAGATCTCAAAGGGATTATCGCTGCCTATTCTTCCGATTACGTTCAGATCGAGAAAGGCGGCAAAAAGAGCTCTTTGACAGAGTTAAAACCACAGCTTCAGGCGATGCTTGCGACGATACAGAATGTCAAAGCAATACAGACCATCTCGAAAATGACGATCAAAGGGAATCAGGCAACCATTCTGGCAAAGCAGCATCTCGACGCTACCATTCTTGGACCGGAAAAAAAGAAACTTGCCCTCAGCATGACCGGGAATGTCGAGGACATCTGGGTCAAAACCGGCAAGTCGACCTGGCTGAAAAAACAGTCGAAAGTCCTGTCGGAGAAACAGACTCTGGACGGCAAAGCAGTTGGTCGCTAAACTGTCAGTCTCTTCATAAGCCGGACGATTTCGTGCGACTGATGACGGTCTCGACCTTCGCTTAACAAGAAGGCGTACGGTGTATAATGAAGGGGAGCGCGAGCATTCGCGCTCCCCTCTCGCAAGTCGTACAGAAAGAGTTACGAAAGCCCAAATATCCACTGTTTGCAGCATACTTGTTTGTAACACGTCGCTGCTGGCTTTGGCAGAGCATTTTCAGGAGAATACGATGCAGAACAAACGAATTCCCGTAGCTGTGCTCACTCTCGGCATGCTGCTGTCCTTCGCGCCTTCTATACTCCGCGCCGACGCCACAGCAGACGCGAAAACAGCGATTCAATCCGCCTATGCCAAACAGACTGCTGCTATCAATAAAAAGGACGTCCAGGGCGTTGTCGCTGTCTACTCGCCCGATTACCTGGCGATCGGCACGAACGGTAGAAAAAACCGGACGCTTGCAGAAACAAAACAGCAGCTCGCGATGCTTTTCACAAAAGGGCAGAACATCAAAGCGACGCAGACCATCCAAAAAATCACGGTCAAAGGCAATCAGGCGACCGTACTGGTGAAGGAACACGCAGAATTTTCGCTGCCCGATCTCCAGCAGAAGCTCCATAGGCTGATCTCCAATTCGAATGCAGAAGACATCTGGGTCAAAAGCGGCAAATCGAACTGGCTTAAGAAGCAGTCGAAAACACTGAGTAACAAAGGGACTGTAGATGGCATACCGAGGAAAAACTGAAACTTCAAACGAATGGAGTATCGATACCCGATTTGCAATTGGCAAGCGCGTATTATAAGGAGCAGAAAATAACGGGATGAGCTACGACGTTTTCGGAATGTGCAACCCGCTCTACGACATACAAGCGGAGATCAGCGAGACCTTGCTGGCAGAGACGGAGTTCGCAAAGGGCGGTATGTTCCTGATCGAGGGCGATCAGCAAAAAGCGCTCGTCGCGCGAATCCACCGCCATATCGTAAATGCCGAATCGGGCGGCTCGGGCGCGAATACGATGATCGGGCTGGCGATGCTGGGCGGCAGCGCGTGCTATGCCGGAAAGATCGGCGATGACGAACATGGTAAGCTGTATATCGAGAGCCTTCGCGAGAAAGGCGTCGCGGTGAGCGTCAAGGCGGGGCACGGCGTGACGGGTATCTGTGTCGTGCTGGTGACACCGGACGCGGAGCGAACCCTCTGTACCTACCTCGGGATCTGCAGGGAACTGAATGCCGCCGATGTCGATATCGATGCGATAGGGCAGGCGAAATACCTGTACGTGACGGGCTATCTATGGGACACCGAGTCTCAAAAAGAGGCGGTGCTGCTGGCGATGCGGACAGCGAAGGCGGCGGGGGTCAAGATCGCTTTCAGCCTCTCTGATCCATTCTGCGTGAACCGTCACAAAGCCGACTTTCTCGCAATCGCGGAGGAACACGTCGATCTGCTGTTCGGCAATCATGAAGAGATGATCGCCCTGACCGATACAACGACCCCACAGGAAGCGCTTGCTGCGACGGCAGACTACTGCCCATTGGCAGCGATGACAATGGGTGGTGCAGGTTCGCTGCTGCGTGAGGGCGACCGCACGGTTTCGATCGCGCCGTATGCGGTTCAGGCGGTCGATACGACGGGGGCAGGGGACATCTATGCGTCGGGTATTTTGTATGGATTGACGCATGGTCTGCCGCTCGAAAAGACGGGTCGACTGGCATCGTATCTTGCTGCACAGGTCGTCTCCAAACTCGGTCCGCGTCTGGATTCGCTCGACAGTGACGCCATCGCCGCGATCTGCGAATGATCTGTAAGTAAATCGATGAGCTTTCGAAAGTATGTCCCATGTCCTGTATAACTGTCGTAAGAAAAAATGGTTTCGTCGCAATCGCAGCCGACACATTGTCGAAGAATGGAACCACAAAAGAAACGTCGACTTACGTCGTCAACCATGACAAAATATGGCAGGTGGGTGACAGCTTCGCTGTCATATCGGGACCGACATCGGCGAAATTAGCATTGCAGCACTATTTCGCGGCGCTGCCGGAGGCTCCCGCATTGACGGATGTGAAGGCAATTTATGCCGCATGGCTTGCTGTTCATAAAGCGCTTCAGGACGACTACTTCCTCGATGTGTCCTCCGAAAGCGAGACGGCATTCGAGTCGTCGCAAATGGATGTGCTGATTGCAAATGCAAAGGGCAGCTTCGGAATCAGCGCGCATCGGTCTGTGCAGGAGTTTAGCAAATTCTATGCGAGCGGTCGCGGCGATGAGTATGCCATGGGCGCAATGTATGCGACATACGCTGACGCGAGTAAGTCTGCAGAGGATATTGCGCGATTGGGCGTTGAAGCGGCGGCAGAGTTTTGTGACAGCGTTGGTATGCCTGCTACATCACGTTCGATTGCTCTGGATTCGTCTGACTGATCTATCTGTTATAAAAAAATTGTTTGTCGACGGATACATTGTGATTTTTAATTCAATGTTTGGCAAAGTCCCGCATACTGTCTCGTTCCTGTAAACGTAATAATGAGTAAGCGAGTGGAATAGGGACAGGAACGGGTCTGGAGGCTCGACACAATGGCGGAGAACACAACAAAAAACAGCAGCAATGGCAGCAACGTAAGCGGCACATCGTCGGGGCAGCCGCCGCGCGTCGTGATCGTCGGCGGTGGATTTGGGGGACTATACGCCGCTCGCACGCTACACAAAGCGCCCTTACAGGTTACGGTCGTCGACCGCACCAACCATCACGTGTTTCAGCCGTTGCTCTATCAGGTCGCGACTGCCGGACTCTCGTCAGAACAAATCGCCGCACCGATCCGCAGTGTCCTCCGCCATCAGCGGAATACAGAAGTGCTGATGGCGGAGGTAACCGGTGTCGATACCGAAAAGCGCATTGTGCATACCTCCGAACACGAACTGCCCTACGACTATTTGATACTCGCGACCGGCACGCGCCATAGCTATTTCGGACACCCCGAGTGGGAGCAGTTCGCGCCGGGTTTGAAATCCGTTGCCGATGCCGACGCGATCCGCCAGAAAATATTGACTG
This sequence comes from Chthonomonadales bacterium, assembly GCA_038216735.1. Taxonomy (GTDB): domain Bacteria; phylum Armatimonadota; class Chthonomonadetes; order Chthonomonadales; family Chthonomonadaceae; genus JBBQPY01. The sequence continues at coordinate 32,859 of JBBQPY010000015.1, read as the reverse complement.
CGTTCGAGCGAGCCGAGTCAACGGAGGATGAAGCAGAGCGAACCGCGCTGCTGACTTTCGCGATCGTAGGCGGCGGCCCGACCGGTACGGAATTGGCGGGGCAGATCGCCGAAATAGCGAACAATGCGCTCGCGTCGGACTTCAATCATATCGACACGCACGCGACACAGGTGCTGCTGCTGGAGGCGGGTCCGAAAATTCTGCCGAGTTTCGATGATAAGCTGTCCACCCAATCTGCCGACTACCTGGAAAGGATGGGGGTGAGTGTGCGGACGGGCGCGAAGGTCGAGAACGTCGATGCCGATGGCGTGATAGTGAACGGAAAGCGCATCCGCGCACGAACGGTGATCTGGGCGGCGGGAAACGCCGCCTCCCCCGCTGCCAGATGGACAGGGGTGGAGATGGACCGTGTCGGACGCGCAAAAATCCTGCCCGATCTGACCATCCCGCATCACCCGGAAGTTTTCATCATCGGCGACACCGCCGCGTTTGAGCAGGACGGTAAGCCGCTTCCCAACGTCGCGCAGGTAGCGATACAGATGGGGAAATATGCAGCTAAATCGATCATGCTGCACGTGAAGGGCAAACCCGCTCTGCCTCCATTTCGCTATTTCAACAAAGGCGATATGGCGACTGTGGGGCGCCGTTTCGCAGTCTACCAGCTTCGTGAATTGAAGACGCCCTCTGGCAAACACCTGTTCGGAAAAATCGAATTCGGCGGTTTTTTCGCATGGTTGATGTGGCTTGGGGTACACATCGCGTTTCTGGTCGGCTTTGCAAATCGATTGATCGTGCTGATGCAGTGGGGGTGGGCATACCTGACTTTTCAGCGCGGCGCGCGGCTAATTATGCCCGACAATCCGACCCTCCCCGGTCCCGCTCCAGCAAATTCCGTCTCCGCAAATGGCTCAAATCCGGCGGCTCCGAAATCGAACGCCGAGGGGGCAGTTCATGCAGTCTGAGCCGGATCAGAAGCCGATCCGATCGCGGCGAAAGTGGGTTCCGCCTCCCGTCGATCACGGGGAGCAGGACTTGCACTACGCCGATGCCTTACGCGCGGCGGCGAAAAGGCGCAGCAAAGCGTGCTCTTCGGGCGGATAGTCGGGCTGCTGATGTGCAATATGGCGTTGGCGGCGTGGGCGAAAATCGTCGAGCGTCACACCCTGTAAATAGTGGTTGAAGACGACCGGATGGATGTAGCTGTCACGGCAGACCGCTGGCGTGTTGCCAAGCCGCTCAGAAACAGTCCGCGCCGCCTGTACGGGATTCCGCTTAGCCTTTGCGGGCGTCTCTGCCGCTCCGAGCTCGGCGAGCGTAATTGCCGCAAGCAGGGTTCCACCCCATGTGCGAAAATCTTTACCCGAAAAACTCGCCGCCCACCGCCGCTTTGATATAGCGGTTGACGTCGCGGGGCGTGATCGGGTGCGCTTTGCCGTGCTCATCGCGATAGTGGAAGAGATGGGTGCCGCGGACTGCTTTGATCTCGCGCATCACCTCCGCCAGATCCGCGTCGACCAGCAGACGTCGCTGCTTGATGTGATGCTTGCCGACGAAACGAAAATGCAGTTCACCGTTCGGTTTGATTTCGAGATGCTGATTTCGCAGGCTCGTGATGCCGTAGGTCTGATACTGTGAGACACTTTTCTCCGAACCGAGACGAAAATAGAGGTCGTTGATTAGCCGCACTACGACCGCAAGTACGCGCTCGCGGCTGAGACCTTCGGTTGCCACGTGCGTCCTCGTACCAGAAACCGCTCTTTTTCGAACCGCCTCTGCGCCACCACTTCGCCCGCTGTCCACGCTTGAGCGCAGCGATAACGCGCGCTTCTGGAATGACAGTCCCTGCCGCGGGCATTTCGTTTGCATTTGCGTCGCGTGCGCCGGAATTGCCTTCACTCGGATTGTCTGCTCTCGCTCGTGCTGCCATTGTCTGGGTCCTGCTCCTCGGTTTTACTCCTGAATTCGTACAGTAATGAGAAAAGAGAGACTGATTCGTCTGCCGATTGGTTCCGACGGCTATTGCAGCAATGCGTCACTGACATTTTTATATCAAAAGGCTTGACAGATCGATTGAAAGGGAGTAATGTATCCGTGGCGGATATAGTTTCAACGGATATAGGTGATATAATGCGCGTCCATAAGCCTCCATTACCGCTTACCCCTGCTGTATTTCATATTTTGCTGGCGCTTGTCGATACTGAAAGGCACGGCTACGGCATTATGCAGGAGGTGGCAGTGCTCACAGATGGGGCATTACGGTTGGGTCCCGGCACACTCTATGGAACGCTCAAACGTCTCGTTGCCGCGGGAATCGTCGAGGAGTCGGAGGAGCGTCCCGAGCCAGGAAATGATGATGTGAGGCGACGCTACTATCGCCTGACAGATTCGGGTCACAACGTGGCAGAAGCAGAGGCGCGAAGGCTGGAAAATCTCGTACATATCGCGCATGACAAACGTCTGCTTCGATCGAATGAAGGATAAGGCTCATGATTCCTCGCGGTCGAGAAGCTTCTATGCTGGTCTTTCGGGCTCTGTTGTGGATGTACCCTCAGCCATTCCGCGATTCCTATGGCAAGGAAATGACACAAACTTTTCGCGATCTCTTACAAGCTGAGGAACATGCTGGAGCCGTTGGATATATACGCCTGTGGACACGCACTATTGTTGACGTTGCAGGTTCTGTGATTAGAGAACGGGGTGAAGTCATGAATGGTCGAAGTCTGCTGCTGCTCGGGGCAACTGCAATGGGGCTGGCAATTTGCTGGGTCGATTCTCGTCCGGGCTGGGATGACACCGGAATATCAGTCGGATGCATACTGCTGGTCAGTGCACTGCTCGGCGCCGTCAGTCCGAAGCGAGCCTGGCAGTGGGGGCTCTCTATAGGAATTTGGATACCCCTGTACAACCTTATTTGGACACATAACTACGGGGCATTTCTCGCCCTCGTTCCAGCCTTCGTCGGAGCGTATATCGGTGCCGGGGTTCGGACAGTAGTGCAGCCGCCTCCCAGTCGTGTTTAGAGGACTCGGTCTCCATGACTACCATCTGAGCACAATGCCGCACGAAACTGCTCCAATAAGTGGTCGCGCACCGTGTACAATACTGCATCACACACAGGGTTTCTGTCCTCTCTTGCGCAACCTTGACGGAAGGTGGCTGCGAGGGTTATAATCGAATATATGACCTCCGAAAAAATAGAGCCAATCGCGGCGCAGAAATCCATAACAATCGACAATCGAGGAAGGGATATCAAGACTCGGCGACGAGGCATACTTCCACGCTCCAAAGCGGCACGACTAATCCTGAGCGCCGTCTTTGTGGGACTGCTCGCTGGCGGTCTCTGGTACAACCAGCACCGTTCTATGAGCTGGAGCCAGACACTCAATCCCTTCTACTGGATGGGCCGATTTCGTGGAGACGATCTCTATCTTGCAGACAAAGCGATGCTGCAGCATGGAAATCATAATCTGCCGGAAGTCGCGCTGACTTTCGACGATGGACCCCACACCGAAAGCCGCGCACAGATACTCGACACGCTCAAAAAATACGGTGTTCATGCGACCTTCTTCGATGTCGGAATGCGAATGGCGCTCAGTCCCGATCTGGTGCGACGAACCTTAGCCGAGGGACACGAAGAAGCCAATCACTCCAGCACCCATCAGCGACTCGACGCGCTCACGGACAAAGAACGCCACCGCGAAATCAACGAAGCGGACATCACTTACTGCCGCATCACCGGCAAGCACTTGATTTACCTGCGCCCGCCCGGTATGCGATACGACGACACTGTTCTGCACGATACGCGGGAGGCTGGTTATATCGTCGTCGGTTATACGACGGCTTCGCGTGACTTCGATACGACCGAACCGGCCTCCTTTATTGTCGACCGGACCTGCGAACGCACTGAGAATGGCAGCATTATTTTGCTGCACGACTATGCGACGACTGCAGGCGCATTGCCCGCGATACTCGAACGGCTGCAGAAAAGCGGCTTTCGCTTTGTTACGATCTCCGAAATGATCGCCCATCTGCCCGCGCATCCTCGCGCCGCCGCCGAGACATTCGAGGCTGCGCAGAAGGATACGACGCAAACTGCCCTGATACCCCGTCCTCGATCCGCACCGCGCAACCGGTCAACTGCTGGCGTAAATCCCTGACGGATGAGGGCGCCTCATTGTGATTCCCCCTGTCATTTTTTTATGAATCGTGTCCGATCTGAAAAACGAGCAACGTTTTCTCTTGCATGGGGAACTTCCGCCCGAAAATTGTCCGTAATTCCAGACAGGAGGGTTCTGAATGGACTTCGCGAGGCTCTTGACCGGCGCGTTACGCAACGATCGTAAAGAGTTCGATACACATGTCGCCCGCTGTCACCGGCAGGCGTACAACATCGCGTTCCGTCTGACCGGCAATAATGCCGATGCAGAAGACCTGACACAGGAGTCATTTCTTCGCGCCTACCGATTCTTCGACCGTTATAATCGAGAAATGCCTTTCGAAAGCTGGCTTTATCGGATTATGTCGCGCGTGTTCATCGACGAACTACGCAAGAAGCCGAAGTTCAAAACGCAGTCGATCGATCAGCCGCTGTCCGTCGGCGATGGTGGCCAGAGTGAAGTAATGTTCGAGATCGCAGATTTCGAGTCGAACCCGGAGAGGATGGTTCTGTCGGAAGCGCTCGACGAACATCTCCAAACGGCGCTGAATGCATTGCCAGATGAGTTTCGAATTGCTGTGATCCTCGCCGATATCGAGGGGCTTTCCTACGAAGAGATCGCAGAGACGATGAACTGCTCGCTTGGCACGGTGCGCTCCCGCCTGCATCGCGGACGTAAGCAGTTGCGGCACAAAGTCGGGCTCTCCGCATCTTCCGTCTGATTCAAGAACTCATGAGCAAACTCCAAATTGTAGTAACTCCGGCAGAGCGCTCTGCAAGCACTGGCAGCCTACGCAACGCAGCGCAGAGTGTACGTCTAGCCGATCCGAATTTCCAAAGGGGAAACCGCGCGTGAACTGTCGCAAAGTCAACCACTATCTTTCCGCCTACATGGACGGAGAACTCCCCGGTGTAGAACACCGGCAAATGCATGAACATCTGGCGCGCTGTACGGATTGCGCGGCTGAGTATTCGGGTCTGCTGCGTATGAAGCGGCTGCTTGCCGGTCTGCGCGTACAGGAGCCGTCTGCAGAGCTGCCTGCCCGTATTCTGGAAAGTGTATACCGAGAAAGCGCAGTCAGTGAAACGAGCCGAGCTGCGGGAGCTCTAAACACGCTCGCAGATTGGCTGCGCAGCAATGCTCCCATGCCGCAGTATCTGACAGTCGGCGCGAGCCTCGCAGTGGTCGGAATACTGTTCACGGTTCATTTCGTCGACAGCGGCAGCGAAAAAATACAATGGCATCCCGAAAATGCCGCTAGCATCGCCGCTCTCCAGCCTGCACCGGATTTCCAGCGTCCTTCCATGGCACCGGTACTTCCTGACTATAAGTATCGTTCGGTCGGTGTCAGTCAGGTCAGTCCATCCTTCGAAGACAGTTTTCAAGGCACTGACCGCTACTGGAATCCGAATACGCAGCCCAGTAGATTTGCAACCGAATTCGTATCTGGCAGATGACTCCGCTTCCACTCCAGCAGTCGTTCCTGCCGAATATACGCTAAAACATTCGGCAATTCTTGCTGTTGACGGCGAAATCTCGCCACCCATCGAAACCAGACGCGCCCTGAGCATTCAGGGCGCGTCTTCTATTTGCGTGAATAACGCTCCGGGCTGTCTACAGACGAACTATTTCCAAGCTTGATCAGTAAAGAGATATGAAAAATTCGAGGCAGGAAGTCGACGGATTCGCGTCGAAATGAGAGCATAGTCACACGCACACCACATCGCTCGAGTTCAGCGAAAGTCTGTCGACAATACCGCGCCGTCTGCCAGACTGCCAATCTCGAAATCAGGGAGTTTCCCACACATGGAAATACACTTTCACCTTACCGACGGCAGCATCGCCAAATTCGACCAGCCCGATCCCGTCAAAGCGCTGCACATCGTGAGCCATATCCAGCTCAATAAAATATTCCAGCAGAACACGTTTTTGCTCGGTACCGATGTCTCCGCCACCGCCTATCCCTGCTCCTCGGTTGTCCGCATCGACTTTCTCACCGAATCCTACCCGGACTGGCCGTTCAGTTATGGCGCATCGGATGTTATGGAAGTCACCCAGGAAGAATTCCAGGAGCGTTACGACCCGGCGGAAGTAATTCGCGATCCACTTCTGCTTTTCAATCGGCGCATGGTGACATACGCCGAGTTCGAGATGGTAAATGGCGAGCGCCTGATGCTCGAAATCCATACGCTGATCGAGCCGGCAACGCCGATGGATATGGGTCGCTTCATCCACCAGATATTCGCGAGCCCGGTGATTCATGCACGTCGGCGCGGTGGCGGAGTAATACTGCTCAACCCCGGTCACATAGTGAACCTGACGTTCGTCCCGGGTCCGCCGGAGATGCCCGCCTACGCCTGGGCTGCACAAAGGATCGTGAGTTAAAATGCAGCGAATCCGTGCTGTCCATTCGATCCATACTATTTCTAATGGCGCTATTTCTGATATTGTTTGTAGTACTGATATTGTTTGTAATAGAGGAGTAATCGCATGAACAATGAAGTTCTGCCGCTGCGCCGCATCGACCATATACGGTTCTTCGTCGGCAACGCCCGTCAGTCCGCCTATTTCTATCGCAACGCTTTCGGCTTCGATGTGATCGCCTACGCTGGTCTGGAAACCGGGCTGAAAAATCAGGCGGGGTATGTGCTTCAGCAGGGCGAAATCGTCTTCGTTCTCGAATCGCCGCTCAACGTCGAGCATCCTGATAACCTGCGTCTTGCCCAGCACGGAGATTGTGTGCGCGATATCGCGCTCGAAGTCGACGACGTTTCCGCTGCCTACGCCGAGGCGACCACGCGCGGCGCCGAAGGAGTACAGCCACTCACGCGACTCGAGGACGAACACGGGGTCTATGAATTCGCAGTGATACGCGCCTATGGCGATACCACGCACACCTTCGTCAACCACGACAACTACAAGGGCGTCTTCGCGCCCGGCTACCAGCCGCTCGATCCAGAACGCTACAGCCCGCGCACCTTCAAACCCGTCGGTCTCAAAGCGATCGACCATGTTGTCGGCAATGTCGCGCTCGGCAAAATGGACGAGTGGGTGCATTTTTATGAGCATGTGATGGGGTTCAAACAGCTCGTCAGCTTCGACGATAAGGACATCAGCACTGAGTACAGTGCGCTGATGTCGAAGGTCGTGGCGGGTGGGCGCGGGCGCATCAAGTTTCCCATCAACGAACCGGCAGAGGGCCGCAAAAAGTCCCAAATCGAAGAGTATCTCGAGTTCTACGGCGGACCCGGCGTCCAGCATATCGCGCTGCAAACGGAGAATATCATCGATACCGTGACCGCACTGGTACACAACGATGTCTCGTTCCTGCGCGTGCCTCCGACTTACTATGAGGGACTTCCCGACCGTGTGGGACCTATAGACGAGGACATGACGCGGCTTGCAGAACTGGGAATACTTGTTGACCGCGACGATGAGGGTTATCTGCTCCAGATATTCACCAAGCCGGTCGAAGACCGCCCGACACTCTTCTTCGAAATCATTGAGCGGCATGGTTCCCAGAGCTTCGGCAAGGGTAACTTCAAAGCGCTATTCGAGGCGATCGAGCGGGAGCAGGAGTTGCGCGGGACGCTATGACACTGCCAACTGCGACACAACTTACCGGCAGTAATGTGCTGGATTCTTTTCGCGTCGACGGTCGCAGTGCACTTGTCACAGGCGGTGCAAAGGGCCTCGGCAAAGTAATCGCGACCGCGCTCGCTCAGGCAGGTGCAGACGTCGTGATCGTGAGCCGTACGCTTGCCGAATGCGAGGCGACTGCCGCTGAAATCGCGGATTCGACCGGACGGCGGATACTCGCGCTCGCCGCTGACGTGACGCAGTCCCTCGAAGTCGAACGTCTCGCTTCCGAAGCAGAACGCCTCCTCGGTCCCATCGATATTCTCGTGAATAATGCGGGTATCAATCGACGTGGCCTGGCACAGGATCTGCTGGAAGCGGACTGGGATGCGGTTGTCGACATCAACCTCAAAGCGCCGTTTCTGTGCGCTCGCGCTTTTGGTCCTGGAATGTGTGCCCGAGGGTGGGGGCGTGTGCTCAATATGGGTTCGATCCTCAGCGTGATCGGCATTGCAGGACGCGCTCCGTACGCCTCGGCAAAGGCAGGACTGGTCAATCTAACCCGTGTGCTCGCGCTCGAATGGGCGACGAAGGGCGTTACCGTCAACGCGCTCTGCCCCGGTCCGTTCGCTACAGACATGAACAAAGAGCTGCTCAACGATCCCGAGAAATATCGTGCTTTCGTTGAGAAGATACCGATGGGACGCTGGGGCGAGTTGGACGAAATCGCGGGTGCGGCGCTCTTTCTGCTGTCGCCTGCCAGCTCGTTCGTAACGGGCAGTTCACTCTTCATCGATGGCGGCTGGACAGCACAGTAGAGAGCGATACTCCTTACATTGTGACGCAGTACGGAACTCCTGGTCTGGAATTGCGAAGCCCACCTGCATATGCTGAGAGGCTGCACCTCCGATCCTCCAAGCATTCGTACCTCATCATAATGAGGTAATTGTGTCGAACAATGGCCGCAAGTTGCCTGGCATTTTCGACAACAGGAGGCAGAGTGCTCACACTGGGCAAAATTTGCATTTACCTGGCAATCCCATTTTGGGTATCAGGCATGATTCTCATGCCACTCGGTATGGGAACCTATGTAGTAAGGTTTTGGGGCAAGGGTATCGCACAGGCAATGCGAGAAGATCGTATTCCCTTAGCTTCGAGGCTCGTTCAACTGGGTGCGGTATCGGGGTTTATCGGCGCACTTATACTTCTTGTATTAGTAATCTCCGTGATATTTGCCGGACCGACCTCTTATCGGTAGTCGACGTCTGGCCGAAGTAGCGTTGAAGGTATATGGGGAAGAGGGAAAAACGAAACAATGGAAAAGACGCTGACTGGAAAGACCGCTTTTATCACGGGTTCGGGGCGTGGACTGGGCTGGGCGATCGCGTCACGGCTCGCAGAACAGGGTGCGAACGTGGCTTTGCACGATATATCGCAAACTGCTCCTGCCGAGTTCGGTGAGGCAGCGACACTAGACGCGGCTGCAGAAAAACTGCGCGTACACGGCGGTAAAGTCACTGCAGTCACCGGCGATATCGCCAACGAATCCGCCGTAAAGGCGATGACGCAGCAGGTGCTCGACGCTCTCGGTCCCATTGACATTCTCGTCAATTGCGCTGGCGGGGATATTGCGGCGAAGGGTGGCAAACCGAAGCCGAACAATGTGCTCGATATTCCATTCGAGGACGTACGTGCGCTGATCGACCGCAACCTGATCGGTACGATCCTCGTCAGCCGTACCGTATGTCCTGCGATGCGCGAACGGCGGCAGGGCAGGGTGATCAATATCGCATCGGTTGCGGCGCATATCGGGGTTTCGGATGGCGCGATGTATGCGGTTGCCAAGGCGGGGGTTGTGCAGTACACACGCTGTCTGGCGCAGGAGATGCGCGAGTTCGGCATCTGCGTCAACGTGATCAGCCCGGGACCTACCCGCACAGCGCGATTCCTGGTAACGCGGGAACTCAATCCGGCGATGATGGAGGCGGACGGCTCGCTGATACGCTACGCGGTGCCCGAGGAGATCGCCGACGCGGTCGCATTCCTCGCTGGCGACGGTGCGCGTTTCATCTCCGGTCAGGCGTTGCGCGTCGATGGCGGTTACAGCATTTTTGCCGCATGATCTGCCCTTTGCATACCAGCAATGTGTCATAAGGACACATTGTAAGCAGTCCCAACAGCGACGGACTTTAGGCCGTTGTGAATGCCGCGGCAGACTTCAGTCCGTTGGATACATCCGATTATAAAGTCCCTCGCACCCAGGATATAAGGCGAAACGATGTCTGTTGATACTAATTTGCTGCCGATGCTTCTGACCGCCTACAGTATGCCGCACGCGATGGGCTATCTGGCAACACAGGCAGGAGCGCCCTGTCGAGAGCCGTTTACGGAATCCGCGCTCATCAGACTGGCAGCGGACGCCGGTCTCGCCGGTGTCGAAATACCTCTTTCTCTAACGGACACAGCCTCCGATGACGCCCTCCGAGCGCTGCTCGCCGAGCATAAAATGTCGGTCGTAATCGACTGTATGAGCCTTCTTTCGCTCGATACAGAGACATTTCGTTCCTATTTGAAGCGATCGGCAGCGCTCGGTGCAAAAGTCGTTCGCGCGATGATCAGCGGGCTGCTCTGCGGTGACCGGCGCAGTCTGGCTGGGGGCTGGGACGCACATCTAGCCGCGGTTGCGGCACGACTGAGGGAAGTGCTGCCGATCGCCGCGGACTTCGGGCTGTGCATCGCAATGGAAAATCATCAGGACGCCACGACCGATGATCTCCTGCGTCTGCACGAGATGGTCGGGCATAGTACTGCCTATGGAATCACGCTCGATACCGGCAATCCACTCGCTGTAGGCGAGGAGCCAGTCGAGGCGGCGCGGCGAATGGCGCCTCTGATTCGGCACGTTCACTGCAAAGATTATACGATCCATTTCGCGCCGCAGGGCTATCGACTCGCGCGGTGCGCGGCAGGTGAGGGCGTAATTGATTTTCCGGCGATACTCGATATTGTGCGCAACAATGAACACTCGGTAGTCCCCGGCATCGAAGTCGCCGCACAGCAGACACGAACGATACCGATTTTGGACCCCTCCTGGTGGGGTTGTTACTCTCCTCGACCAGCGACCGATCTACTCGGCGCGCTGCAAATCTTATGGCGCAAGGGACGCCCGCAGGAAGAACTCTATTCGAGCGCATGGGAACGCGGCGAGGATTCGAGCGCGGTTTGTAAAGAAGAACTGGCGCTCGTCGAACGCAGCATCGCCTACTTCAAAGAGATGAGTTCGCGCACAGCATCGACGGAGAAAGAATCGAAGGAGCAATCGCAGTATGGGAGTTCCTGAGCGGCGAATGCAGGACCGGGCAGTGATTGTGACGGGGTCTGGCAGCGGCATCGGTCGGCAGATCGCGCTCGCTTTTACCGGAGCGGGTGCGTCAGTGGTGGTCGTCGACATCGATGGCGAGGGCGTTACAGAAACGGTGCGGCTCTGTGTGGAGAAGGCAAGAGAATATTCCGGTGATGCGGGCAGCGCGCAAGACAGCGAGAACACGCTCGGCTTGCAGCAGGATATCAGCAATTCCGAGGCGATTAAGGCAGTCGTACAAGCCTGTGTCGCGAAATTCGGGCGACTCGATTGCGTCGTGAATAATGCTGCCAACCAGGCGATGGCCGATCTCGAAGATATAACGGAGACGCACTGGGACAGCGTGATGGCGATCAATGTACGCGCCCCGATGCTGTTTGCACAGTTCGCACTGCCTCACCTGACCGCACATCCCGGAGGATCTATCGTTAACATCGCTTCGCTCGTTGCCGAGATGCCGATACCGGGACGGCTCGCCTATAACACGTCCAAAGCTGCGCTGCTCGGACTGACTCGGAGTCTGGCGGTCGAATGCGGTCTCCGCGGTATTAGAGTCAACGCGATCAGTCCAGGACATATCATGACGCGGGGCGAGACAGTCTGGCGGCAGGATAATTCGGTCGAGGAGCAGCGGGTGATGGAGTCATCATATGCTCTCGGGCGGTGTGGCAGACCGGAAGAGGTCGCGAATGCAGCAGTATTTCTCGCCTCGTCCGATGCCTCTTTCATTACCGGCCACAACCTTTGCGTCGATGGCGGCATGAGCATCCTTTGCCCGGAAACCTCCGTCCACCGCGCCGCCCGTCTCTGACCTCGCCCCTTTGTTGGCAACCCTCGGGAGAGGTGATCCAGATAAGTGCTGTATGAGGGGCATTTTCTACCCCATTTATCACGAACAGAAAATTTTTCGGCAATGAGGTGCGTGTTGAAACTGGCGCGACGCGCGGCGAACCCGCAGTTTTATGACATTGTGATCGGTGGCGAACTCTTCGATTTCGCGATGGCGATACCCGACAGCCTTCGGATTCGTATGCCGCTCGACGCGCTGGAGTTCCTGCCGGTGCTCACGGAAATGCAGGCTCGCGCAGGGATGCTGGCACGCACTGTCGCTCGCCTGTACGATACGCCCGACGATGAACTCCGCGCCTTTCGCCGCCCGCTGGCCGGCGAAGAGCTTCTCGCGCCGGTCGATCCGCCCTCGTTTCGGGACTTCTATGCTTTCGAACGGCACGTGATCAATGCTCGGCGCCGTCGCGGGCTCGAAATGGTTCCGGAATGGTACGACGCGCCTGTTTTCTATTTTTCTAATGCCGCCAGCATTCTCGGTCCCGATGCGAAAGTACACAAGCCTGCGGAGACGAACGAACTGGATTTCGAACTCGAGATCGCTATAGTCATCGGCAAAGCAGGACGCGATATTCCCGTGTCGGAAGCGGACAGCTACATTGCCGGCTTCACGATTCTAAACGACTGGAGCGCGCGTGATATACAGCGCCAGGAGATGAAAGTCGGTCTCGGACCAGCAAAAGGCAAAGATTTCGCGACCAGTATCGGACCGTACCTCGTCACGCCGGACGAACTCAATGACCGACTGATGCCTGATCAAACCCGCGGCAAAGTGTATAACCTGACAATGACGGCAAGTATCAATGGGCTGGAAACCTCGCGTGGAAATGCCAATGAGATGCACTGGACATTCGCAGAACTGATCGCCCGTGCCTCGCAGAACACCTTGCTGCGGGCAGGAGATTTGATCGGTTCCGGAACGGTGGGCACTGGCTGCATCACGGAATTCCCCACCGGAACTTACTCCTGGCTGCAGATCGGCGATATCATACGACTGGAAATAGAGTGTCTCGGGACGTTGGAAAATACGATCGTCGAGTAGCTTCTGTACCGATAAGATACGCTTCGTCTTACTGCCAAAGAGCATGATTAAGTGATTGTTATCTTAAATGAACGCAGGACTTATGCGACTTATGGCGAAACTTAAAAGTGTTTGGTCGGTTAGTGCATACTCCGAGCCTGATGTTGCGCGTTTGATGACATTGATCTGACAATGCTGTGGTATGCCTGACATAACAAACTATTCGAAGCGAGCATCGCGAAGACGTGATGCAGTCAAAGGAGTCGACATGGTCAGAAAAAGTGTTCGGTATTCGGTAGCGATGCTATCCGGCACGTTGGGGTTGGGAGCCTGCGCCCTTTATGGGTGCGGCGGCGGCACCAACACCAATACTTCGGGATTGCCCGGAGGAAAAGCGACGCGGGCGCAGACGCTTCGTGGGCGGTATCTAGTGACGACAGGGGCGTGTACCGACTGTCACAGCGGTGGCGGGACGGATCCTTCCAGCCCCGTATGGCTGGCTGGCTCGAAGACAGGCGCACCCAATGCCTCGTTTGCGATCGGTCCCTTCACCACGTATCCGGCAAACCTCACGCCCGACGTTGCAACCGGTATCGGAAGTTGGACGGCGCATGATATTTTCAATGCACTGCGAAATGGTAAGGACAAGGACGGCAAATTCCTCGCTCCGCCGATGCCATGGCCAAAATTCCGTGACATGACGGACGAGGACATCTACGCCATCGCCGCCTACTTGCAGAGTATCAAGCCGGTCGTCAACGCGGTTCCCGCCTCGTCGGGTCCTCCCGGCGCGGACGGCAAACCAGACTGGACGGGCGCCTACGCCACTCTGAAGCCGTTACCTGCCTATCCAGCGGCAAACGAAAACAACGTTCCCTGAAGACCGATCATCTGCTGCTTTACTGATTCCTCCCCTCCCTTATGTAAGGAGGGGGAGAGAATATTGTCCTGTCAGCTTTTGCCAGCGAGATTATAAAATAGCTGGCAGACAAACCGCTTTTCCGTTCAGACATAAGTCTGCAGTAGGCACGCTTGTGGAACATCTTGAGAACGCACACGGGGCAAAGGACATGAGTTTTGAATAGATTCGATCTGTTTTGAAGTAGAAAGTCTGCAGGTGGCAATGTATATTCCCGGCCATTTCCGTGTCGATGAGCGAGAGAAATTATGGGACGTAATTCGCGAGAACGGCTTCGCGACTGTCGTCACAGTAGAGAACGGTATACCGTTTGTCAGCCATCTGCCGATACTGCTCGACGAGGCGCGCGGCGAATGGGGCACACTCATCGGGCACATGGCGCGTGCCAATCCGCAGTGGCAGCATTTCGGACGCAGGGAACATGAGGAACAGTCAGAAAGTCCAGACGGTACAGACAATTCGCAGAAATGCGTTGACACCCAGATACTTTTTCAGGGCCCGCACGCCTATATTTCGCCGACCTGGTATGCCGTTCAGCCGTCCGTACCAACCTGGAACTATGTCGCTGTGCACGCGTCCGGCGTTCCAACGATCATTGAAGATCCGCAACGCTTGTCCGACTTGCTGGCGAAAACCATTCAGCAGTATGAGGCGGGAATGCCGTCGCCATGGAACGGCGAAATGCCCGAGGACTATAAGGCAAAGATGCTCCGCGCTATCGTTGGCTTCGAAATGGAAATCGTGCGGCTCGAAGGCAAGTTCAAGCTCGGTCAGAATAGATCGTCCGAAGACATCGAGGGTGTGTACCATGCCCTGCACGATTCTGCCGATGCCGATGCCCGCGCCCTTGCCGAAACGATGCAGCGTGAGCGTATGCTGACTTCCTGACCTGCTGTCAACAAGTAGCGTCATATTATGACAACACTGCCAGTGTCGGAATCTGTCCGGAATCAGGACGTGTGACCAATGGAACATCAGTACCGCTACTTTCGCGATCCTCATCATTTTTCGAGCTACCAAGCTGCGCCTGAACGCTGCGACATCTGCGGAAAGTCACGAGCAGGCTATGGAGGCGTCTACTACGGTGAGAACGAAGACGTAGAGTTTGTCTGCGAAGAGTGTATAATTGCCGGTCGGCTCGTCGAAAAAGAGCAGTTTACGAACACTGGTAATGTCGATCTGGTCGGCGAGCAGTTGCTGAAATTGAATCCTGAATGGAGCGCTGAACAGATAGCCTCCGCTGCAGACGAGCGTCTTTTGGAACTGCAAACTCGTACACCCGGTATAATCACCTGGCAGGATACGGACTTTCCCGTGCATTGCGGCGACTTCTGCTGTTTCCTCAAATACGCTGGCAGACCCGACTATAAAGCCATTTCGAGCCTGCGCGATGGGTATGATGCCTGGTTTGCCAGTATGGATTTTCCCAACTATAAGCCGAGCTCAATCGACCAGCAGGCGAAATATCTCTGGGAAAAGTGTCTGCGCGACGACACACCAAAAGACGGCGAAACAGCTTGCTCCGCCGAGTTTTATCTATTTCAATGCCTTGCCTGTGGCACCTATATCACGGAATGGGATCAGGACTAGACAGGGAAGTCAAGATTAAGACTAACTATCCACTCTCACCCCTCATCCCCTCTTCCCGAAGCTTCGGGAAGAGGGAGTGAATGCAGATAATATGCCAGTAAGTGCGAATCTGAAGGCAGGGTGAATAGTCAAGATTAAGAAATAACAGGGCTGTCTGCGCGAAGATGCCTGCCCCTGTTGAAGAAAGCACGAGGACACTACCATGCCGCGCTACGTACAACTCGGACAGACACCGCCCAAACGCCACACGCAGTTCCGACAGCCGGATGGATCGCTCTACGCCGAGCAGGTCTTTGGCACAAAGGGCTTCGTCGGAATCGCCTCCATTCTCTACCATATCCATGCGCCGACACAGGTCGCCTCCTTCGAGCCCCTGCACGATCTACGTCCCGAACGGCTTCCCGAAGAGCCGCTTCGCCACCATCATCTCAAAACACAGGCGGCAACCCCGGCAGGCGATCCGATCACCGGACGCACCACGCTGATGTTCAATGACGACGTCGCGCTCGGCATCTGCTGCCCCGCAGAGCCGATGAACTACTACTACAAGAACGCTGATGGCGACGACCTGCTGTTCATCCATGAGGGCGAAGGGCGTCTCGAGACGATGTTTGGCACGCTGTCCTATCACGCGGGCGACTATCTTGTCATTCCGCGCGGCATCATCTATCGTGTCGTCGCCGATACACCTTCCACTCGAATGCTGGTGATCGAGTCGAACAGCCCGATCGAAATTCCGGACCGCTATCGCAACGAATACGGCCAGCTGCTCGAGCATTCGCCTTATTGTGAGCGTGATATTCGTGTACCTGAAACTTTAGAGACGCACTACGAAACGGGGCGACATGAAGTCCGGATAAAAGCGCGTGGGCGGCTGACCGCCTACTTTTACGACTTTCACCCGCTCGACATCATCGGCTGGGACGGTTTTCTCTATCCCTGGGCGTTCAATATCGCCGACTTCGAGCCGATCACCGGCAGCATTCATCAGCCGCCGCCGGTACATCAGACGTTCGAAGGACACAATTTCGTCGTCTGCTCGTTCTGCCCGCGAATGCTCGATTATCACCCGAATGCGGTACCGATACCCTACAACCACAGCAATCTCGACAGCGATGAAGTACTCTACTATGTCAACGGAAATTTTGCGAGTCGCCGTGGAATCGAAGCGGGATCGATCACCCTGCATCCATCGGGACTGCCGCACGGCCCGCAGCCTGGCGCAGTCGAAGCGAGTCTCGGACATACCCGCACGGAAGAACTCGCTGTAATGCTGGACACGTTCCGCCCTCTCTGGCTGACCCGTGCCGCCGCCGATCTCGATGACGGACGCTATCCCTCGAGTTGGCAGCCACGTTGATCGTTAGCGCTCGCACTCCTTTGCATTCTCTTACAAGGAAGAGATCGAGGGTAGTGAACAGGTTAAATATGCAGGACGAAACTCATTCAATACGACATGTACAAAACGGTTTCGTTGGGTTCGATCCCTCCGATCTGTCGAAGCCCGACGCCTATCAAATACTGCTCAACTGCGTTTCTCCGCGCCCGATTGCGTTCGTCTCCTCGCTGTCGGCGGAAGGCAGACCGAACCTCGCGCCGTTTTCTTTCTTTATGGCGGGAGGTGCAAATCCTCCCTCTGTCGCCTTTTCGCCCTCTTACAATCGCAATGGCGAACCCAAAGACACGCTCGTCAATATTCGGGCAACCGGTGAGTTCGTGATCAACGTGGTAACCTACGACATTCGAGAAAAGATGAACCATGCCTCCATCGAGTTTCCACACGGGGTCAGTGAATGGGAGGAGGCAGGATTTACGCCTGCGCCAACCGTCAAAGTAGGTCCAGCGCGTGTCGCAGAGAGTGTGCTCGCAATGGAGTGCCGCTTGTTCCAGATCGTCGAGCATGGCGGTGCGGCGCTCTCAGCCAATTACGTGATCGGCGAAGTGGTGTATTTCCATGTCTCCGAACGACTGCTGGACAGCAAGGGCAAAATCGACCCCACGCAAATCGATTACATCGGGCGTATGAGCGGAGACTGGTACTCTAGAGCCAATTCCGACGCGATGTTCGCGCTCGGACGCCCGCCCCGTATTGAGAGATGACCGCGAAACAATCCGAAACAACAGTAAATGCGCGATCGAAAATACCCGGGTCAGTAAAGACTGCCCGCCTGCTCCATGAGCAGGCGGGCAGTCTACATTTAATATTGTAACTATTGCCTGAGCAGACACGAAATCCCCTCACCTGCCGGACGCCCTCACACGAAGCTTCGGGAGCGGTGAGTGAATGCAGATATACTGCCTTCCAGTGCAAAATTGATGGCTAGGTGAATTGTCACAATAATTCTTCAATTGATAGCAATTGACATAGATAATAAAACCTTGCGTTCATGCTAAAATCGTGTGTTGTAAGGATTATTTTGCAAAATCGCTTGCTATTCTGCCAATTATGCTGTACTATACTGTTACTGTTCTGTATGTTTCTGTTCTATTCTGCTTCTTTTTTGAATTAGCACTCCATGTAAGGGGATCAGGTTGGCGACAAAATCGGAAGTGCAAAAGCGTCGCATCGCACTAAAACAGTTTTTGTGTCAGGCACTCACGAATGGTGAACTGATGCCAGGTCAGATACTGCCGTCCGTCCGTGAACTCGCGGAGCGGTTTCAACTCTCGTTGTCCGTTGTCAATATCGCAATCAAGGAGCTCGCGCAGGACGGTCTGCTCTATTCTGTACCGCGAGTCGGCACCTTTGCGGGACAGTCACAGGCGCACTCCTCTGAATTTTATCTTCTTCTTCTTCCTCATCATCCCGGAGATGAACTCAAGCAGGCGCGCCTTCGACTCGGCTTCGAAGAGCGGATCACGCAGCTTGGCGCGACAAGTCTGGTGATGCCGGCAGATCAGGCGCTCGAAAATCGAGAGAGAGGACAGTTGCCCGATCTCGCAGGGGTCTTCAACTATGCCTATAACCCCGAAAGCGGCCTGAACTGGCATGCAGATAGCAGCCTGCCCTATGTCGGTTTTGCGAGCTGGACAGAGGCAAACGATCGTTTCGACCTGGTCTCTTTCGATGATATCGATGGCGGAAGACAGGCGACACAGTATCTGATCAGCCTGGGGCACCGGCGTATCGCCTATCTGGCATATCACGCCAGAGAGGATCATGGTGTTCATCTCTGGTCGAAGGAGCGGGAAGAGGGCTGGCAGCTGGCGCTGAATGGCGCGGGACTCTCTTCAGTGGGACTTGCATACAATACGGATGCCGTGCTGGGATTACGCGCCAGCATCGCCGATCAGGTAGCCGCTGCGCAGGCTATGGTTCGCCCACTGATCCACCGTCCAGATATTACCGCTGTCGTTGCCGCCAACGACTACATCGCGCTGGGTCTGATCTTGGCACTGCGTACCGCCAATATCCCGCTCGAATCTTGGCCAGCGATCGTTGCGTTCGACAATACATCGGTCGCAAGCGACAATCATCTGACCTCCTTCGATCTTCCCTGGCAGGACCTCGGTCGAGCTGCAGCCGATCAACTCTGGCAGCGCAAACATGCTGGCGTAGAGCTGCCTCCCGAGCACCGTCGGGTCTCGATGCGGCTGATACGGCGTATGACCTCTCAGATCGGCTGGTCGGTCATCGCGCAGGCGATCACTCCCTCCGCGAACGAGAGCGAAAGTGTATCGATGGCAAAGTCCTCCCGGCACCCCGCGTCGGGATCCTCAGCCAACAGGGTTCCCGGACGCAAGCCGAATGATAAACCTGTGATGAACAAGTAATACAGGCAGAGCGCTCAGTATTCGACTCGCCAGAAGGTGATATGAACGCAGTCGAAGCAGTTGATGGGTTTTGCCCGGCAAGCCCCCGTAAGTCAGCGGCCGAAGCGCGCATTGAATACGCGCTAATCTAAGACGAAAGGCAGGTGAAATAGAATGCAAATCGTAAATCGCGCCGGAACCGGAAAGAAGACTGTGAAAAAGTCGGCATTGCCGATGACGGCAATAATCGGCATTGTGGCAGTAGTGGCAGTTGGTGGGCTTTTTGGCTGCAGCAAATCATCCAGCAGCGAGCTGCCGCCCGTACCGAAAACAGAACTCACCAAGTGGATCGAGCAGAAAGCGGTAGAAACCAACGGCGACTTCACCAAACTCTCGCCTGAAGATCAACAAAAATTGCAGCGTGCGACACGTAATCAGGGTCCGATGTATCTAAAGATGCTGCTGCCTAAGAAATAAGCGGTTGCCGTCGCCCTAGGCCCGGGGTGGCGTTCGTCTACATCACTGGCCGTCGAACGTCCCATTTGGGAAATTGTTCAGCCAAGTTTTGTTCATCGATTTTAGTTCCGTTTGCCGGCTTCTTGTATTCAATCTCATTAAGGAGAAATGTTATGCAGCGAAACAAGGGTTTTACCCTGATCGAACTACTCGTCGTCATCGCCATCATCGCTATTCTAGCAGCAATTCTGTTCCCCGTTTTTGCACAGGCACGTGAAAAAGCTCGCGCGATCACTTGTATGTCCAACCTCAAGCAAATCGGTATGGGCACAATGATGTACACACAGGATTACGACGAAACATTCCCAATCGCCTGGGGCGAGCCAAGTGGAACTTGGTTCCTGGAAGTCGAACCCTACATCAAGTCGGGCTTCGGTCAAGTAAACGGAAATACATCGGGTGACCTTGCAAAGGGCATCTGGCATTGCCCCGACGATTCGGATGGTCCCTCAACAGCGAGTTATACATCAAACGCGATGATCTCCGGTGCACAGGCGGGCGACGCTGGTAATCTCTGGCTGAACCTGCCCGCTAAAACGCTGGCGTCGATCAATGCCCCGGCAAGCGTAGTCTGGGCGTGTGAGACTAACAAACCCTGGTGGCCAGACTGCACGGGGATTGGCAACGGAGGCGGTACCGGAGCCACCGGACCGGGCTTCTGTGATACCTACTCGGACCTGATTCGCGTTGGATTTGATATACCTGACGCCGAAAACAGCGTCGGCGCGGCGAAGTTCATGCAGTCATGGCTTAAAGACGTAGACTGGACCGACTATAAGGATATTACGACGAACTGCCCGACCGGGCCAGGACTTTGTAAATATCCGAAGTTCCGTCACAGTCGCAGCGGGCAAAAATCCGGTTTTGCAAACTGTACTTTCACGGATGGTCATGCGAAAGCAATGCGCTGGGGACAGATGAAGATCGAGAACTGGTTCCCGCAGTTGACCTCCGATCAGCAGGCATACAACAACTGAATCCGCACCCCCCCGATCCCCTTCTCCCTACCACTCGTGCCTCGTTAGGGAGAGGGGGAGAGGAAATACGCTGCTGAGTTTGTCCTTCTCTTCTGTGTCCTCGCTTTCCACAGGCGAGGGCACACCTATTTCGGTCCGGAAGCGGCTCTAGTGAGGCATCGATCGGGCAGCAATTTTCTCGATTGAAGTTAATAGTCAAGTCAATGCACACTCCTTCTAAGAAACTTCGTCTTTGGATTCAGAGCGCAGCGCTTCTCGTGCTCGTTCCAGTCGCTCTTTCCCTCTGGACAGCACCGCGCCGCCGAGAAATCGCGCTTCAACATGCCGCGCTTCCGGCACTCGAAGACGAGTATAGACAGCAGCCTGAGAACGCGCGCGTCGCTTACTATCTCGGACTGCGGCTGCGCGAGGCGGGGCGAATCGAGGAGGCGCGATTCGCTTTCAAGAGTGCAGCCTCACAGACAGTCGACGCCGAGGACATCTGGCTCGCGTGGGCATCCACACAGGCAGACAACCAGCAAACCTTCGATATTCTGACTTTGTTTCTCACAAAACATCCACAGAGTGCGCGCGCACATCTGATGCTGGCGCAAACCTACCAGCAGAATCATGCCTACAAGCGCGCCTATGAAGAAGCTGCCACTGCCTCCAAGCTAGACCCGCGCAACGCCGACGCCTGGCGCGTGTATGGCATCAATGCCCTGGTGTGGAGTTACACTGAAGAAGGGGTCGCTGCGCTGCGTCGGGCGGTGGCGCTCGCTCCCAACGATTGGCAGAATCAGCTTTCACTGGGTGACGCGCTCCTAGAGACGGGTAAGCGCGCTGACGCTCTTGTCTGCTTTCAGGAGGCGACGCGGCTGGCGCCCGCGCAGGCAGTGGCACAGCTCTCCCTCGGTAAGTGCCTCCTCGAGCAGCCGACAACACCTGCCGAAATCGAACTCGCCCGCCAGAGCCTACTTCGGAGCGCAACGCTTGCGCCCGAGATTCCGTTCGTCTATCTGCTGCTGGGACAAGTCTATGAAGAGCAACGCGACTGGAGCAAAGCCCGAGTCTCACTCGAAACTGCCCGACGACTTTCTCCCAACGACGATAAGGTGTCGTTTGAGCTCGCCCGAGTCTACAATCGATCAGGGGATAAGGCATCCGCCGACCTGGAATTGGCGCGTCACGAGCGACTGCGCCTCTACAAGTCCGAAATTCGCAAGCTGCAGGAGCAGATAATCCAGAAGCCGAACGATTCGCCTTTGCGTCTGCAGCTTGCGCGGCTCTACGCGGCACACGACGACTTTACGGCGGCGGTGAAGCAGTATCGGCAGATAATCGATCGGTCGCCGGGGGCGACGGAAGCACGGCAAGAGCTGGCGAAAATCGTAGGTCGCATTCGGCCGGCCGCCGCAGCGCCCGCACCCCCACAGTCAAAACCATGAACCGAGCGAACCCCGGATCATCGGTCTTTGAACGCTCGATGCTGCTCTGCCTTTTCTGCCTCATGGCAGTCTGCTCTGGCTGCAGGCAGACGAAAACTGCGCCGACATTTCTGATTTCAAAGACGGTCTCCATGCCAGCGCTCGAAGCAGATTTGAAGAAAGAAGCAAAATCTAAAAACGTAGAAACTACCTCCGCTTTCCCGCCCCGCTTCGTCGATATCGCCGCCGATGCCAGGCTGAACTATCGCTGGAAAATTTCCGGCGCGCATCCGCATACCATTCTACAGACGATGGGAAATGGCTGCGCCTTCCTCGACTATGATAACGATGGCAATCTCGATATTCTGCTCGTCGGTCCAAGGCTCGGTCTCTTTCGCGGAGATGGTCATGGACACTTTACCGATGTAACAAAACAGACAGGATTGGATCGGTTTTTTGGTCACTTTTTCGGCTGCGCGGTGGGCGACTATGATAACGACGGCTATCCGGACATCTACATCAGCGGATATCGCACCGGTCTGCTGCTGCATAATGAGGCAGCCGAGCAGCATGGGGAAACGCTCTCGAAGCGTCCTGGGAATGCTGCGTCAGCCGACGGGAAGGCAGTTTCCAGGCGAACTTTCCGGGACGTGACTACCGAGGCTGGACTTGCGCCTCAGCCCTGGGGCACGTCCTGCGGTTTCGCCGACCTGAACAACGATGGATTTCTCGACCTCTACGTCACCAATTACGTCGATTACGACCTGAAGAAACAGCCTCAATTGTGTGAGACGCACGGAATCAAAGCGGCTTGCGGACCGCATTTTTATCGCGCTCTGAAAGGCGTTCTCTACTTCAATCAGGGCGGGCATCGGTTCCGTGACGTCACGAACGAGACGGGCGCATCGGCGCATAGCGGGAGCGGATTGGGTGTCGCTTTCGCCGACTACAACGCCTCTGGACACGTGAGCGTTGCTGTTGTCAATGATGAGTCAGCGAGCAGTCTCTTTCAGAATCAGGGCGGCGGACGCCTTCAGGAAATAGGTGTCGCATCGGGCATGGCGGTCAATGACTGGGGAGCGACCTATGCCGGAATGGGCGTCGATTGGGGCGACTACGATAACGACGGGCGGCTCGATCTGTTCGTCACGACCTTTTCGAACGAACCGAAGAGCCTCTTTCACAATAACGAAAATGGCTCTTTCAAGGACAAAAGCCAGAACAACGGGATAGCCCATGCCACACTGACAAATCTTGCATTCGGCACCAAATTTCTGGATGCTGACAATGACGGCTGGCTTGATATACTGATCGCGAACGGACACGTGGATGACAATGTCGCGGCAATTACCCCTGACATGCGCTATCGACAGCCAATGCAGTTTCTGCACAATGAGGGCGGCGCCGAACCGCAGTTTACGGATGGCTCGAAAAATGCCGGACTGGATAAGCTGCCTGCAATCGTCGGGCGGGGTCTGGCGATAGGCGACTTCGATAACGATGGCCGCATCGATGCACTTGTCGTAGACAGCGAAGGCTCGCCTCTGCTCCTGCACAATGTGACGCAGCACGCGGGTCACTGGGCTGGCTTTCGTCTGATCGGCACAGGGAAAAGCAACCGGGACGCGTACGGGGCGATGGTGACAGTCGAAAGTGGAGGACGCAAGCTGCTGCGCCAGTGCCAGTCTGCCGGTTCATACCTTTCCGCCTCCGACCCTCGCGTCCACTTCGGGATAGGCAAAGCGACAGTTATGGATCGAGTAACGGTCGTCTGGCCTGACGGAAAGCGACAGCAGTGGGCTCACCTCATGGCGGATCGCTATGTGACGCTCACGGAAAAATGACTGTACGGACACGGGACTGAAGTACCAGTCTAGAGATGCGAAGCCCACCTGCGCAGGCTGAAATCAGAACTTCATAGTCGAACACAAAGGAATACTACGCACCATGACATTTCCACACCACGCTTCTGCTTTCACGGTCGCACTGTCCACGACCCGCAAATCACCGCTTAGCGCTAAAAAACCTCACCGCCTAAGCGCATTATTCCTTCTCGGCGCGGCGCTATGCCTGGGCTTTACATCACAGATCAAAGCGGCGGAGACGATTGGCGGAGGTAGTATCGAAGCCCCCGCTCTCGGACCGAAACCTTCCTTCGGGATCGGTGGGCCTGGCATGGTGCTCGTCAAGAACTGGCACTTCGGCGCGAAAGGCACGATCAAAAACTATGCCGATATGAGCGCCAATTTCCTCTATCATGACCAGTTCGGCACGATTGGAAACGGAACCAACTATGGAGCGGTTACAGTCGCACACGATGCCGCCACCGCACTCTACAATCAGCCGATTGAAGGAGATGCCTGCCCGCCGGTGCGACAGTTCACCGACGACTCGCTGCGTACGCTGCTCGTGCCGCTCAACGGCGCGAACAAAGTCCTTCCCTCTCAGCATAATGCAGGCTGCGGTTCATTCATGGCGAAATGGAAACTGCCCAACGGCGGCTCACTGCTCGGGCAGGATATCGTGTGGGAAACTCGGGTTCGCTACGTGACGCCTCCCTACTTCTGGTTTGCGATCTGGACGGCGGGCAATAAGTGGAACAACGGCGCGGAGCAGGATTTGGTCGAGAGCTTTGGGTACGACAACGGCGGTGGCAACACGAATTATGACGGGCGTTTCTGGCACGCGAACGCTGTCGCCGCGTCGGATACCACCGATTATGCGGACTGGAGCAAGGGGATGGCATCGCACGGGATCAAGACGTTCGATCCTGTCAAATATCACATATGGACGTGGGAATACAAGAAGGATAACAGCTACGCGATGTATGTGGACGGCGTGCTTGTGCAGAGCGGCAAAGACTACCACTGGACGTACGGTTGCAAGGCGACCGATGAGCCGATCGATATGGTCTTTTTGTTCGATGGGGGTTGGGGCCATACGCAGATAGACAGCGTGAATCGCTCGCTGCCTTCCTCTGCTTTCGCCGGGAAATTCTATGAGTGGAACTATAGCCGTGTCTATCTTCGGGGCGAGGCGCATCCTGTGGGAAACAAAGCGGGCGATAAATAGGCACTCCAGGTGGTGCCGGCATAAATCTCCGATGGTTGAAAACGAATGGCATCAAGGCATTCCAGCCCTCATCCCAACCCTTCTCCCTACCAGTCGTACCTCCTTAGGGAGAAGGGCGAATGCCTACCCTGGGGCGTGCCGGTCAATGCACATCTTTTACTGACTAAGAGAAAAAGCCGATCGCATTTACTCTCCCTCTCCCTAACGAAGCAGGAGGGGCAGGGAGGACGAGGTGGGGTGAGGGCTAGAGATGCATTAAATAATCGGCGCGATGCTAAGGCTATCGACATGAATTTCGCCGGCGCGTACGAAGACGCCAAGATTTGTGCCCCTGCGCCCGAAGAAGCGCTCTACCAGAGTGCGCTGCTCGTTAACGCAGACATCAATGATCGAATCTTTCATGCAGACGACGATCTCGACGGTATCCTCTAGCCTCTCAACAGCATAGAGCGTCGCCGCCAAGTTCATGAATCCTTCGTGCCATCGCTGTAAAATTACGCGCTTCTCGCCAGGAATGAAGCAGAGTCGATAGCCCTGATTCATCTGCTCGTTGACGCGCAGCAGCAGACCGTACTGTCCTGTGTTGGGCGCAATCGAAAGGCGCAGTCTGATCACGCAGTCCGCTGGCGTTCCGGCGAGTTGTGCGATGCGCACACCGTCCATTGAGGTGAGCGGGACTCGCCCTAGTAAAACATTATCCTCCGACGGAATTGGGAGTGGGGGTCCTGTTTTAGGCATCATTTCAGGAACGAATCGTGTCGTGAGCGTACCATCTGCCTCCTGTCCCAATTCTCGGAAGACGACGCTCCCTGCATACACCGGAGGGGCATCGTCTTTTTCTGCCCTTCGCCATGCCAGAAACCCGACTGCAAGCCGCCGCCCATCGCTGAATCCCGCCGTTCGTGGAACGCAGAAATTACGACTGTTTTCGATCGTATCGCGCTGCACCCGTCGCCACGGACCGAGCGGACTCTCCGAAATCCGATACTCCATCTGCGCGCTACCCGAATAAACCAGGTACCACAATCCATTCCACTCAAAAATCTCGGGGCACTCCGGGACGGGGTTGTCTCCAGGCGTCAGAAATGGGCTTTGCGCTTCCCAATGCGCGAGATCGGTCGAGGTGTAGTGTGCCAAAATGCCGCAGTCGAGTGCATTTCCAGAAGGCTGTGGCGTTTTCTGCGCGGTGACCAGCATGTGAAACAAGCCGGTTTCCTCATCGCGAAAAACGTGCGGATCGCGATGATCAGCGGGATTGAGACCGGGACCGGCAGCGAACATCGGGTTGTTCAGCGACTTCTCGAAATGGATCAGATCACGGCTAACGGCCTGACAGACGGCTTCGTAATGGGAGCCGTCCTCACGTTTGATTCGCGTCGCATAGTAGGCATGATAGACGCCCTCGTGCTCAAAGATAGAGCCAGTACAGATACCGTGCTGATCGACACTCCCCGGCTCCCCGATCGGAATCGCGAGCGGATGGTGCTCCCAATCGATGAGATTTTCGGTCGAGGCGTGTGCCCACTGATGCCCGCCGAGTCCACCCTGCTCCGCGTGATGGTCGCGATCAAGTAGATAGAAGAGGTGAAAGCGGCTGCCGTCCCAATACGGCATCATATCCCCCGCAAATTCGTTTTCTGCATCAGGTTTCCAGTATTGCATTCGTAGCGATCCTCGTTTTCTTGCTTCGAGAGTATTCGATAGCGATGCCTTCATTATGACACGATTCGAAGCTGCTGTTCTCTGAGCTTTTCCGACTATTGGGACGCCTGTGCAGTATAATAAAGGTACGAGGAGACCGAATACCCAATGCCTGAACAGACCCACGCGCCTACCGAAAGCGCTCCCTTCCCGACCGATGCCGATGCGCCCGAAGAGAGCGTAGAAAATGCCGGGGAAGCCGCTATCGACCGCTTTATAATCGATAATTCCGCACGCAGCGAATCCAGTGAACCAGAGGACGACTATCTGTCCAACGAAATAGATTCTGATAACGAACACGATCCGATCACCAGCACGCATCCACTGTTGAAAGGGCTGAATCCGGTGCAGCGCGAAGCAGTCCTATACGGAAACGGACCGCTGCTGCTTTTCGCCGGAGCGGGCAGCGGCAAAACGCGCGTCCTGACCCACCGCATCGCTTACCTGATCGCCGCCCGCAATGTCCTGCCTCGCCATATTATGGCGGTGACCTTCACCAACAAAGCCGCGCAGGAGATGAAGGAGAGGCTCGGCAGACTCGTCGGTGAAAACACGGGCAAACATCTGTGGGTCGGGACTTTCCATGCCACCTGCGCCCGTTTGCTGCGTGAGTTCGGCGAGAAAATCGGTCTCGACCGCGACTTTGTCGTCTACGATGACAGCGATCAGATGACGCTGATCAAAGAGGCGCTGCGCCAGCTCAGCATCGACGAGAAGAAGTTCGCGCCGCGCGCGATCCTCGCCCGCATCAGCCACGCCAAGGAGCAAATCGTCAGCCCTGAAGACTGGCACAAACACTTTTCTGGCTTCTTCGACGACGTTTGCGGCAGAGTATATCCGGTCTATCGCGACAAGCTGCGCCAGAACAATGCCCTCGATTTCGACGACCTGCTGACCGAAGCGGTGCGTCTGCTGCGCGAACGTGCCGATGTCCTCGAACGGCTTCAGGATCGCTACCGCTATATTCTCGTTGATGAGTATCAGGACGTCAATCAGGTGCAGTATGCCTTTCTATCACTGCTCGCGGCGAAACGGCGTAACCTGTGCGTGGTCGGCGATGACGACCAGTCGGTCTATGGCTGGCGAGGCGCAGACGTCGGGCTGATCCTCAAATTCGAGTTCGACTATCCCGACGCCAAAATCCTGAAGCTCGAACAGAACTATCGCTCGACCAAGACGATCCTGGAAGCTGCGTATGGAGTCGTGCGCCATAACAAAGGGCGCAAAGACAAAAAGCTCTGGACCGACAACGATCACGGTTCGCCGATAACGCAGTACGAGGCGATGAACGAGCAGGAAGAGGCGGTCTGGATCGCGCAGAAGAT
Source organism: Chthonomonadales bacterium (assembly GCA_038216735.1). GTDB lineage: Bacteria > Armatimonadota > Chthonomonadetes > Chthonomonadales > Chthonomonadaceae > JBBQPY01. The sequence goes on along the minus strand of JBBQPY010000015.1, from coordinate 4,636 downwards.
GCGCGATGTGATTAAGCTGGGCGGCAGAAAGTGGAGCGATTTCGCGATTCTGTACCGCACCAACGCGCAGTCCCGGGTGCTGGAGGACGTGCTTCGCAACTGGTACACGCCCTACAAAATCGTCGGCGGCGTACGGTTTTACGAGCGTAAAGAGGTCAAGGACGTGATGGCGTACCTGCGCGTGATCCATAATCCCGCCGACAGCGTCAGCCTGCGCCGCATCATCAATGTCCCGACACGCGGCATCGGCGCGACGACGCTCTCCGCAATTGATGAGGAGATGCTGCTCTCAGGCAGGTCGTTCTGGACGGTCCTGCAGGACATCGGTTCGCTCAGTACGGTGCAGGCGCGAACCCGCGGCAGGCTCGCCGAGTTCGCCGCGATGCTCGCTGTCTTGCGAAACGAACGGGGAGCCAGGTCGCTGACGGAGCTTACGCAGGAGGTCATCGATCGAAGCGGCTACAAAAAAGCGCTGGAAGAGGAGCGGACACTCGAAGCCGAAAGCCGTCTCGAAAACGTCGGAGAACTGCTCTCCGTCACCAAAGAGTTCGAGAACCAGACCGACGACCCGACGCTCGGCAACTTTCTCGAACAAGTCTCGCTCGTCTCCGATATCGACAGCCTAGACGCCAATTCGGAAGCGGTCACGCTGATGACGCTGCACGCCGCCAAAGGGCTCGAGTTTCCGGTCGTGTTTCTCGCCGGTATGGAGGAGTGCGTCTTTCCGCACGTCCGGTCACTCGAGAGCGATAAGGAATTGGAGGAGGAGCGTCGGCTCTGCTACGTCGGCATCACGCGGGCGAAAGAGGAGGTCTATCTCACCTTTGCCAATCGGCGCACTGTGTTCGGCAATATCTCCTACAACCCGCCTTCGCGCTTCCTGCGCGAGATACCCAAAGAGCTTTTCCAGACTGGCAGAGAGCAGGGTGGTCGTGGTCCGGTCGTTTCCAGCTTCGATCCCGATGAAGACAACGCTCAGAATCGCGGACGTCAGCCTGCTCCTGAACGTAAACTATGGACAGAGGGTCCGATTTCGCCGCGCGAGGCGCAGCGCAACGAGCGGGCGGGGGAGTGGGGCGTCGGGCAGAAAGTCAAGCATGCGACGTTCGGCGTCGGTGTCGTGCTCAATGTAACCGGCGAGGGCGACAACACGACGGTCGAAGCCGTCTTCCCGAACGTCGGTCCGAAGAAACTTCTGCTCGCCTACGCTAAATTAGAAAAGGTGAAATAGGCGCTAACTTCCAGACGGCTCATCATTCAGTGAGCAGACAAAATCAAGAGCGTTAGAATTGTGTCGGAAGTAACGGAAAAATGAACAATCAAAAGGTTATTGCGGCATTGAAAGCGGCGTGGGAGCGTGAGGTCGAGGCAGCGCAGCTCTACCGTGTGCTTGGCGAAAACGAACAGGAAGAGCGACGGCATAAGATATTCATTCGGCTTGCTGAGGCGGAAGAGCACCACGCCAGCGAGTTTGCCGACCGAATACTTGCGCTCGGCGGTATCCCCCCGCAGGGCAGTACCGAGCCGACATCGGGTCAGCGAATACAGATGCGCTCGCTTGGAACGGAGGCGATGCTGCGCCGTATCGAAGCTGAAGAGGAGCGTAATATCGCGCAGTTCGACCGGTATGCGCAGGCTTTGAAAGAGGACGCGGAGTCGCATTCGCTGTTTCTGCGTATCGAGGACGAGGAGAAGCAGCACGCGACGATGCTGCACACGCTCAAATCGCCCGACGAGCCAAGGACACGCCTCGAAGCGATGTTCAAAGGCGAGAAGTGGCATCGCTCGACGGGAAGCTGGATCGGCGATGCGATTTACGGGCTCAACGACGGTCTCGGTTCGGTTTTCGGGGTCGTCAGTGGCATGGCGGGTGCGGCGGGTCAGCGCCCCGATGGCGGCAGAGTCGTACTGGCAGCTGGGCTGATCGCGATGCTGGCGTCGGCGCTATCGATGGGTTCGAGCGCTTTTATGGCGAGCAAGTCGGAGCGTGAGGTCTATCAGGCGGAGATCGACCGCGAGCGGCAGGAGATCGAGCAGTCGCCCGAACACGAGAAAGAGGAGTTGCAACTTCTCTACCAGCTCAAAGGGTTTTCCGAGGAAGAGGCGCGAGGCGTTGCCGACCGTGTCGCGGTGCAGCCAGAGCTTTTTCTGAAGACGATGGCGCAGGAAGAGCTCGGGTTGAGCGAACGTAACTTCCCAAATCCGCTCGTGGGCGCTGGATCCGCCGCGCTGTCGACTGCGGTCGGCGGCATCATTCCGGTGCTGCCTTTCTTCTTTATCAAAGGCATTCACGCCGTGATCGCTTCTGCGCTGATCGGCATGGCGGCGCACTTCGCGGTCGGCGCGGCGAAAAGCCTGGTCACGGCGCGGTCTTGGTGGACGAGCGGTTTCGAGATGACGCTGGTCGGCTTTCTCTGCGGCGGCGTGACCTATGGGCTCGGTGTCCTCTTCCATATCGGCTAGGGAATCACCACTTAGCTCCTTCGTGAGGGGCTGTAGCTAGATTACTTTCCAATGAGTAGGGGCAGCTACGCGAAGAGGGGCACTGCTTTTCGCTCCCCTACAAATTGTGTTCGGACGACATTCTTCCGTTAAGCAAAGGACATCAGCCCGTCGTAACATACTCATAGAATCCATTGCTAGATCTGTTTACAATGTCTGCACGTCTAGCTTCCCAAGACACCAGACTCCGCTGCCCTCACAAAGGAGTATTGCGATGCACCTGAGACGTAAGAAGGTTGCTTTGGCCGTGATCGGTGCATTGGTAGGTTTGGTGTGTATTGCTACTCTCCGGCGTCTGCATACAGGACACATCAACAAAATGCGTATCCTGACTCAGGTAGACAGTATTGATCCAACTGTGCAGACGGCTTTAGATTTGGCCCCCATGGGTCAGGAAAGTATCGTTCTCGAGGGAGGGACCTATGGCGGCATCATAGGTTCTCAGTCCCGCAGAGACATTATGATGGATTTGCCGAGCGCAGGCTTTTACAACCCTGAGACAGATTGTGTATTATGGGCATACAATTTCCAGCCAAAAAGCATTGTATTCGACCAAAAGTACCTTGGTAACGAATATGTCAATATACCTTTAACCGATGGCTATATGAAAGTATCTGGAATATCAAAACACAACAATAAAATATATTACACCCTACTTCCGGTGTCATTCAGAGTTCCTGGTACATACATCAGAATTGTTCCCGAAACAGACGAGCAACACGATTAATATCGAATTGAGGCAACGCAGAACGAGCATGATTTTGCTGACAAGTCTATCTTGGAGCTTCAAATTTTCAAAAATCGTTGCTCTCTTGCTGCTTAATCCGACCAGCGATCGATAGACATCGCATGTTTGTTTTTCCTGCATTGCTGAGAGTTACTTCCCATTCAAGGCTGTGTCGGCGGCACGAACCGCTTCGGCAAAAGCGGATAGTTTCGCATGATCTTTACGCCCAGGTTCCGCTTCGACACCGCTTGAAACGTCCACCGCGTAAGGACGCACACGCCTAATAGCCTCTCCGACGTTCTCCGGTGTCAACCCTCCCGCCAGTAGGATACGCATTTCGGAGAAACGTCGCTTCGCCTCGACCGCAAGTTCCCAGTCGAAGGATTCCCCGCTCCCGCCGAGTTGGTCTTTGTGGTAGGTGTCGAGCAGGAACGCGCGCATACCTTCCTGAAAGGGGTAGCGTTCCATAGCCTCGATATCCGACTGCTCGCGAATACGAAATGAGCGAATATAGCGACTTGCCTCGTTCCGCCTGATCTGCTGTGCCGCATTTTCCTCGTAGTGCTGTACGAAGTTAAAACCATGCGAATCGATTTCGAAAGCATCTTCGGGTTTGCGCACGACGACGACTTTTCCGACAAAAGGATACGTTTCTGCCAGCTCGGACATCCGTTCGTTGGAGACATAGCGTGGACTGCCCTCTACGCGGATATAACCGAGCGCGTCCGCACCGCAATCCACAGCGGCACGCGCATCGATGAGATTGGTGATACCGCAAAATTTGATTCTTGTACGCGCGTAGGACATTATTGCCTAACTTCCGAGGGGAACGCCACAGTTTGGGCAGATGCTGTGCGGCGCGGTAACGGCAGAGTCGCAGTGGCGGCAGTAAGTGAGACTGCGGTTATCGGTACGCTCGATCTCGTCCGGCTCGTCGGGCAGTTCGTCCCACAACTGTTTGAGGTCGTAAGGGTCTTTCCGTTCGCGCCGCCAGAGGATACACTGCCAGGCAATTCCCGCAAAGCCGACCGCCGTTACGCTGCCGACCACAGGAGCGGCAAGCCCAGGCAGGATACTCGCCAGAAATGGAGCGGTCATGCAGACCAGTACGATAATGGCGACGATACGCACTAGTCGGTTGACAGGCGAGCCGCGAAACAACATCGTGTAGACTTCCTTCTCTCACCGCATCCCTGAGATGACTTCCACGGCAGGAACAGCGTAGACAAAAACCGTTTCCTATTCTGCCTTCTATCCCTCTACAACGGGCGTCCAGCCCATCAGATCACAGACTTTTGCGCCGATGTCAGCTTCGCGCATCAGCGAGTCGCCGATCAGAACAGCGTCCACACCTGCTTCCTGTAGCGTCTTCACATCGCCGCACGAAGCGATTCCGCTCTCGCTAAT
>JBBQPY010000014.1:0-47371 GCA_038216735.1 Chthonomonadales bacterium | reverse complement strand
TCCGTTCTGTGGCGCGAAACCACTTTCGGGATGTCGGGGGCGGAGGCCGACATCGCAAAAGTCCAAGTCTTATTATTGGAGCGCATGACGCAGACCTTATGTTATGCGGCCTGAACTCTACCGCATGGATAAAGTCTAGCTTAGCAGAAATCGAATCAAAAATCACTTTTCAGTTTACTCTTTCAATGCCTGAATGCGGTCAAAAGACAAAGGGCCGACGATGTCCGGAATTTTATTTCCAGCCGTAGGCGGCAGAGGTAGCGATTCGACGGATAGAGGCGTCTGAGAGAAAGTCGTATTTCTGGCGCAGCAGTGTCTGCACATCACTATAGGACTGCTCCGTCGTTCTATAAATCCAGATGTCAGGATCGTTCGCGCAGGACGATATTTCTTCTATCAGCGCGAGTCCCTCCTGTCCGACATCCGCCAGAATGGCCGCCTTCATCTCCTCTGTCCACCAGAGCGCATAGTGCGCCTCAATTGCGCGGTCGATCTCTTCAGGAATCGGTGTCATTGAACGGTTCCTTTCACTGTTCCATGCGTTATGAGTTTGGTTGAGAAAGCGAATGCGTTCGAGACGGTACACACCGCTTCGAACGCATTTTGCTCTAACCAACAAAACATAAACACCAAAACAGGCAAACTGATGTCCGCTTCACTCGAAACGCAGCGCGTCGATCGGGTTTAGCGCAGCGGCTTTGCTGGCAGGATAGATCCCGAAGAAGATGCCCACACCGCCTGAGACGACCAGCGCCGCCACAATCGCTGTTGTGCTGACGATCGTCGCCCAGCCCGCGATCGCAGCGAGCAGCATTGACCCGCCGATACCGAGCGCAATACCAATCAATCCGCCGAGCAGCGAAATGATACCTGCCTCGATTAGAAACTGCAGCAGAATATCACGGGGAGTTGCACCGATCGCTTTGCGAATGCCGATCTCACGGGTGCGCTCGGTGACCGAGACAAGCATGATGTTCATGATCCCGATGCCGCCGACGACCAGAGAGATGACCGCAACGGCGGAGAGCAGTGACGTCATCGTGCCGGTCACACTCTGCTGGCTCGCCATCAGCTCCGTCTGACTGCGGATATTGAAGTCGTCGTTCTCCGGGAATGGTGGGAGTAGATGGTGCCGAATCCGAAGGAAGGAAGCGATCTGCTCCTGCGCCAGCGGCATCGACTTTTCATCAACGCACCGCACCGACAAGTTGTTGATAAACTGCTTGTTCAGAATGCGGCGCATCGCCGTAGAAATCGGTGCGAGAACGATATCGTCTTGATCCTGGCCCCACGCCCCTGAGCCTTTCGGCTTCAGCATCCCGACAATCTGGAAGCTCTGACGATTGATCGCGATCGTACGCCCTGTCAAATCCGTCTTCGCATCCCCGGTCAGTTTTTCGGCTACCGAAACGCCGACGACGCAAATCTTCAGGCTCGCATCGACCTCGCTGTCGGTGAAGAAACGCCCGCGATCGACCTCGATATTATTGACGAAAGGATAATCTGTCGTGACGCCGGTCAGGTTTGTGTTGGCATCCTTGTTTTCCAGGCGCACCTGAATATTGCCGCGTACCTGCGGCGAGGTAGCAGCGACCGTCTCCTTAAAGTTCGACGCAATCAACTTGGCGTCATCGAGTGTGAGGCTGTTGCTCTGTCCCTGCTGCCCCTGCGCCGTGACCGCATTGATACGAATGTGCGACTGCCCCGGAAAAATCGTCAGCAGGTTCGTGCCGAGCGAATTGATTGTCTCTGTCACACGCTGTGCAGCGCCCTGACCGATTGCAACGACCAGAATGACAACGCCGACCCCGATGATAATGCCGAGCATCGTGAGCATCGTACGCATCTTGTTGCTCGACAGACCCCGTATTGCAACCCGCAAACTTTCAAGCAGGTTCATAAATCAGCCCCTGTTTCCTTAGCTGCTCACGTTCGCGCTCCGCTGCCAACTCCGCGAGCAAATCTACTGCCATAAGTCGATCCGTTACCGGCTCATCCTCGAGCACATGACCGTCTTTGATCACGACCATGCGCTTGCAGTGCTTTCCGATGTCTGGCTCGTGCGTGACCATTACCACACTGACGCCGTCCTCGTTGAGCTCCTGGAAAATCTGCATGATCTCCTCGCTCTGCACGCTTGCCAGGTTGCCTGTCGGTTCGTCGGCAAGAATCAACAGCGGTTCGGAAGCCAGTGCGCGGGCGATCGCGACGCGCTGCTGCTGCCCTCCGGAAAGCTGATTGGGCTTGTGGTCGAGCCGATCGCCGAGCCCGACGCGCTCCAGGGCAGCGATCGCGCGTTCGGTACGGTCTTTGCGGTGCGCGTAGAGCATCGGAAGCTCTACATTTTCGAGTGCTGTCGTACGCGCCAGCAGATTGAATCCCTGGAAAACGAATCCGATCTTGCGATTGCGAATATGCGCTAACTCATACTCATCCATATCGGCGACCTCGATCCCGTCGAGCTGATACGAGCCGGAGGTAGGCGCATCCAGGCAGCCAATAATGTGCATCAGCGTCGATTTGCCAGACCCCGATGGCCCCATGATCGCGACGAACTCGCCGATCCCAATGTCCAAGTTCAGTCCATCGAGCGCCTGTACGACCTGATCGCCCATCGTGTAGGTCTTACGAATGTCGCGCAGCCGCAGCATCTGCTGCGGTTCACTATTTGTACCGATTTCTGGTTTGTTTATTTTGCTAGCCAATTTTTGTCCAATACAGCGCGCTGCCAGATAAAGGCAGCGTTAGCAAGCGATGTCAGCGATAGATTTAAATGCCCTCTTTGCGTTAGAGGTCGGGGCATGTTCTGGTGAAAACTCGATGCGCGGATAGAATTCGGCAGGGCGCGGTACGCTCGATTCCTGTCGGCAGGGAGCTCTCGGGCTCCCTGCCAACTTCCGGAAATGCGAGGCTCAGCCGGAAGCCTACCGGCCTCTTCCGCCACCGAACGGGGAACTAGGACCGCCACCGGGCTTCTTACCGGCCTCCATCCCGGCGCGGACGATGATTTCGCCCTCTTTGACGCCTTCACGGATCTCTGTGTTGACACCATCGCTGCCGCCCGTTTTGACACGGCGCGTATCGATGTTGTTTTTATTGTCTTTTTTGGTGAGTACGTTGACGGTCGAACCGCGCGCGCCAACCTTGACCGATTCGGAAGGTACAAGCAGTACGCCGGTGCGTTTGCCAGTCTGGATCGTCACACTCGCCGTCATATCCGGCTTCAATTGATGACGCTTGTCCTCGATCGCAACCGTCACATCGTAGGTGATGACGCCCTGCTGAATCGTCGAACCCGAGGCGACTTTCATGACTTTACCCAGGAAAGGTCGTTTCGGAAAGGCATCGACAGTGACCGAAGCATCCTGCCCGACTTTGATTTTGCCGATGTCAGTCTCGTCGACATAGACATCGACCTGCAGTCGTTTCAGATCGGCAACGATGATCAGTGTAGGAGCGGACAGTCCAGCCGCAAGCGTTTCACCCTGCTGAGAGGCAAGCTGCAGAACCGTACCGGAGATTGGCGAGCGAATGAGGGTCTTGGCGAGCTGTGCACGGTAATAATCGACCTGTGCCTGCGCGACATTGACCGCTTCCTTCGCCTGCTGCACATCCTGGGTCTTGAGCACATCCTGAGTGGTATTGCCCTGCGCGACGACAAGAGTAGATTTTGCCTGATTCAGCAGCGCTCGCGCGCTCTGCACATCCGCCAGTTTGGAGGCGTCCTGATAGGTGCCTGCCTTCGCTGCTGTCAGCGCGGATTTGGAAGCGGCGAGATTCTGCTCCGCCTGCGCGACCGCATCCTTTGCCGACTGCAGATCCGCTGCGAGCTTCTCTTTGGTAAGCAGAATATTCTGTCGTGCTGAGTTGACCTGTGACTGAAAAACATCATTCTGTGCTGTCGCTGTGTCGACGGTGCTTGCGGCGACGAAGCCTTTGTCGAGCAGTTTTCGCTGTCTATCGAGGTTGACCGCCGAGTTCTTCGCGTTGGCGAGCGCCTGGTTCAGCTGCTCCTGTGACGTGGCGACCTGCAGATTCGCGCTCGCCTGCACCTGGTTCAAATTGGATTTTGCAGTCGACAGAGAGGCTTGCGCGACCCCGACAGCGTTTTGCGCGCGCTGTATGTCTGTCGGTGTCTGTGCGCCCTGCAGCCGTGCTGCTGCCAGTGACGAATCGAGACGCGCCTGAGCGCTGCGGACTTCGGCTTGTGCCTGCGTGACCGCTCCGCTCGACTGACTGCGCTGCATGCCCACGCCGGACTGCTGCTGCTCCAGCCGAGTTCGCGCCGCAGCAAGACTCGCCTGTGACTGCGCCAACTGCGCCTGTAGATCGGGCAGGTCGAGTTCGGCAATGACCTGATTCGCTTTGACATAGGTGCCGACGTCAGCATAAAGATGCTTAATGGTACCCGTGATCTGAGAGCCGATCTTGACCTGCGCGCCGGTCTGTGCCGTGACACTGCCGGTGGCGGAGACGCTCTCCACCAGATCGCCGCGCGTTACGGGGGCGGTCAGCAGACTGGCGTTCGGGTCTTCTCGCGGATGAGTCTTGCTCCACCATGTCCATCCACCAACGCCTACAACTGCCATTGCAATCAGAATCGGCAGCGGTGCGGTTTTACGGCGCGTCCGGCGTTTGAGCGTCGTCGCGGTTGCTTGTGCGGTTGCCATATTTTACGGTTCCTTTTTAGTTTCCCAATACTCGACTCTCCCGCATCGCAAAATTCTCAAAACGCGAGCGAGCCATCGAAAAATTTAAAACATTCCACTTGTATACAGCAAATCTTGCGACTGCCTGTACCAGGGGCTAAAATCCCCCGGCTGAAAAATTCGGGGAAAATCAATGAAAGGGTAATACCCGCTCAGTTTGGAAATGTGACTGAGCACGGCTCCTGTCCTTATGAAGTTTCGGATTCAGGATATTTGCGCTCCTGTGACGTCCCCGCCGTAAAACGTGACAGTGTCTCTTCGACCGTCGGCGCATCGAGTTCCGGCAGCGCTGATATCGCTGTTTCGGTCGTCTTTTCCGTGAAATTTGCAGTCGCTTTGTCCACGCAAGCAGAGGATCCGAGCCTATCGACAGCAGATTCGAGCACTCGCACAGAATGCAAAAAATTGCTCCGCTCCTCACCACCCAGAAGCGACCAGAGGTTCAGGAGATGCGCGTGTCGACGCGCATGGCGGGCTCGTACCCATTCCATGCCAAGAGACGTCAGCCGCAGGCGCACGATGCGCCGATCGATTGGATCGCTGTGGCGCTCCGCCAGCCCGTGATTGACGAGACGGTCCGCTGCCTGCGTAAGCGCATTATGACGGACGCCGAGTCGCTCACTGAGACGACTCATCGTCTGCCCGATCAGTTCCGCTTCATTTTCATGAATTCGATTACTTTTATCGCCGCTCTCAGGATTTAGTTGTGGCTGCGTTAGCGATGCGCTCTGTGGATAAAGCGCCTGCGCCAGTCGCATCTGTGCCAACGGAAGCTGAAGCAACGGCATATCGAGGTCATCCGCATCCATCAGACGGCGCATAATGCGTGGGAGCGCCGCCTCAAGCCAGAGGACGGCGGCTTCAGCAGATGTCTGTTCGGGTATAGACTTGTCAGGTGTACTCATACTCATAATATACGTCCACGGGCGTGAAATGTTCACTGATATGAAATAATTTTCGACCGGGATAGCAGGAATAGTAGCATGAATATATAAAACAGAGGGACTGTTCAACTGCTCACCCCCCGTAAAAACTCCTCACCCGGCTCTTCTCAAAATCCTGTCGCCCGAAGCTTCGGAGAGGGAAAGCAGAGGCGCCACCCCGCCTGGAAATCAAGCAAATGAGCGGAAAAGGACAGGGAAAGAGAAGATCTGGGCGGGGTTGGCTGTTCAGTCGTATCCTGGCATGCCTTGCATAGACTGCCGTAGGAGCAATCTGAGCAAGGAGCATGGAATATGGGCAGGGAAGGAGGGCAACTGCAGTTTCACAAGCTTAGAACATAATCTGGGCGGCGTAACGAAGCAGTACGTAGGCGCAGGCGACTCCGCCGAGGCTGGCGAGGAAATTGACGGCATCGTTGTTGATCCAACGAACTCCGCGCACAGGAATTGTAGGTTTGCCGTTGCTCTTCGCGCACTCAGTCGGTGCGCCAGTCGATGGGTCGCGATATAGCGCCTGCACCCCCGCACCGAGCAGACTGTCGATGAAACAGCCGAGAAATCCTGCCCAGACGATACAGAGGCACTGTGCCATATCAAGGCTCCAGAGGCGATAGACGGAGAGCGGGATAACAAGCGCGCCCGCAAGTGAGGCGAGCGTACCCGGCAGCGAAATCGCACCCGATGTTCCGGGCAGCGCAGGTTTCCAGTCGCGCAGCGAACGCGGCGCGACCCCCGAAAGTCGCCCGAGTTCCGTTGCCCAGGTGTCTGCATTCACGGTCGCAAGCACTGCCAGATAAAGCAGGGGAAGCAGATCGAGCCGGTAGAGCGGCATGTGGTCGGCGAGCAGACGCCTGGAAACGACGAGCGCCACGGCAATGCCGCCGTTCGCCCAGACCTGTGCGGCATCCCGTGTGCTGCCTTTCTCCTCTATAACTCCCTGTGCTGCCCTGCTCGCCTTACCGATTTTGGATAGCGCTGAGGACGAGATAAAAAAGACCAGCAACGGCGCTGCCGCCAGCCATCCGCCGAGACCGTAAATGAGACCTCCGACAAGCAGCGTCGAGACTGCGCCGCTGCGAGTCAGCCAGCGCATCTGCCAGGTGAGAAGCGCGAACACGGCGGAAAGTGCGAAGGCGAACCAGAGGGGCGGCTGTACGAAAAAATGGGTCATTGGCGTTCGTATCTCGGCTGCGAAACGATAGTGGAGGCTGAACTGTTAGACTTGTATCAAAGCGGCAGATTCACGGACAGTACCCGATTTATGCCGCGTGTATTTGTAGGGACACTGTTTGATGCGCCCTCTTTCACGCGGGATGTAAACGGGCTGCCATCCGTCCGCCGCTCACCGTAAATAATGTCATTTGCGCGAGAGGTAGGGTTCGCCGCGCAGGTAGTACCGCCAGGGAAGTTCCGCGCCTCGCGTAATTCCGATTCGCGTTGTGGCTAGGATATCCTCCGTCCTGGGAGTGGCAATTCCGAGTTCGGGAGGCGGTTTCGCGATCCAGAAGCGTTCATTGGTAGTCAGATCAGCGCCATCGAGTGCACGATCCAGGCCGTAGGCTCGGCAGAGTTTACCTGGTCCACCGCACAAAAATCGACCTTCAGTGATACGCCCGCGCTCATCCTCCACGCGAGTAAGATCGCTCACGGGTTGCCCGGTCGTATCTGGTAGACCGCGATTCGCACGCATTAGTTCCCTGCCGGCAAGCGGTTCGAGGGCGCGTATCAGGACGGCTTCCGCAGTACCGGCGGGCGCAGTCACTGCATTGAAGCAGTAATGGATGCCGTAGCTGAGGTAGATATAGGCATGTCCGGGCGGTCCGAACATCGTCGCATTCCGGACTGTCTCGCCCCGGTAGGCATGGCAGGCGGGATCGTCGCGGGTGTAGCCTTCGGTTTCAGTAATGCGCCCAACGAATGTTCCCGCAGGGCTGTCATAGATCAGCAGGCAGTTGAGCAGAGCACGCGCCACCGTCAGCGTGTCCTGCAAATAGAACTCTCGTGTCAGCGCCGCATACAGGGCGCGTACTGCCGGATCGCTGAAATCGTACAGTCTGTTGTCGATCACTTCTTCAGTCCATACTTTTGCCAGGTATTTTCAATGTCTGGCAGGATTAAGCAAATGTCTTTGAGCCGCAAACCAATCTCAACCCCCTCCTTCGGAAGGAGGGGGAGAATATGCGACCTCACCCCCGACCTCTCTCCTCGCCACTCGCGAGCTCGTTAGGAGAGGGGAGACAAAAAGACGACAAAAACCTTGTGTCCGCAGGACGCTCGTGGTTTCCCGCGCAGGACTCTACTCCGTTGTAGCCTCTTCCTGCACCCTGTATCAAGTGTATTTTCTCCCCGCTCTGAGTGAGGCACGAACGTAGAGAAGAGGGGTTGGGAGTGGGATCAGCTCTGTGTTGTCAACGCAACACGGGACAGATCGCTCGTTCACCCGGCGATGAAATAGAAAGCGAGCGCAACGATGACGTAAGTCGCCAGAAGCTGTGCGCCTTCCAGCCATTGGCTTTGACCGTCCCACGAGATCAAAATCGCGATGAACACTGCGGCGCTGACCGCGATCAGCTCGAAGTTGCTGAACAGCACCGTCAGCGGATGCCCGACAACCAGACTGATAAAAATGCAGACTGGTACGACGAACATCGCGATCTGTGTACAGGACGAGACAGCAATATTGAGGCTGATATCCATCTTATTACGCATCGCCATCAGAACGGCGGTGCTGTGTTCCGCGGCATTACCGACGATCGGAACGATGATGATGCCGACGAACAGTTTACTGAGATGCCAGCTCGTGACGACCGGCTCGATGCCTCCGACGAGCAGTTCGCTCTCGAAAGCGATCGCGATCGTTGCGGCGATCAGAACGAGTATCGCGTTACGCTGTGTCCAGGAGGGCGGGTCTTCGGGACAGTCTTCCGCCGCTTTGAACAGCCGCTCATGTGTGTAGAGCGAGAAGACGAGACTGCCGATGTAGAGGACGATCATCACGATCGCAACGCCAATGCTCAGTTCGAGGATCTGCGGGTTTGCCGCCGTCTCCTTGAGCCCGGGCACACTGCGAACAAACAGCGCGGGGATCAGCAGCGCGACCGCCGCCATCGCAAGCATAGTGGCATGGGACTGCGCGACAGCGATATTGAACTTCTGTGTCTTATGTTTGATGCCCCCGACCAGGATAGCAAGCCCGAGCACGAGCAGAATGTTGCCGATAATCGAGCCGATCAGGGAGGCTTTCACGATCGCCAGTTGGTTCTTTTGGAGAGCCACGATACAGATGATCAGTTCAGTCGCGTTGCCGAAAGTGGCGTTGAGCAAGCCACCGATCGATGCCCCCTGGTACTTAGCGAGCTCTTCGGTCGCCTTGCCCATCAATCCGGCAAGCGGGACGATCGCCAGACAGGATATGACGAACATCCAGATCGGCGGCGCTTTCATAAAGTACATCACGATACTGATCGGCACAAACAGCAGCATCCATCGCATCATGCGGGGTTTACGATTCCTTTCGTGAGGCTGTAAAATAAACGATAAGCAGGGGACTATTCACCACCCTCTCCCTCCTTACGAAAGAGGGGGAGAGAATACATCCCCTTCAACTTTTAGCTGCCGAATGATGCGATAGGTAAAGCGATACAATCAGGGTAGCTTTTCATACCGAAATTGCGACGCGCTGTCCGGTCTGCGCGGATTCGATCGCGCCGAAAACCATTGCAAGGCTCTTGATGTTATCGTGGCACTCGCCCATCGGGGTCGCGCCGGTCGTCAGCGCATTCAGGAAATCGCGCAGCGAACCGGCGATTCCGCCCGGAGACTCGCCGACGGTCGCAATAAATCCCTCCGACTTCGAATGAAAACTGCCCGTTTCGATGACTTCATCGGCAGTGGGTGCGCCATGCCCATCCCAGAGCGCGGTTCCTTTGGCGCCGACCGCGCGCCAGTCACATTCCCACGAAGTCGGTTTGCCTTCCGCGCACCAGGAGCCGGAGTAGGTATAACGCAGCCCGCCGGTCATCTCGAAAAGCGCATTCGCAGAGGCGGCTCCCTTATACCAGCTCCAGGCGGGATTGTACTCTTCGCAGTAGACCGATACAGGGTCGGCGCCGCTCAGATAGCGCGCGGCATCGAACGTGTGGATCGCCATATCCAAAACGAGTACATGCGCCATTTCATCGCGAAATCCGCCGAAGTGCGCCCCTATAAAGAAGTCGGATTTCAGGATTCCCGGCGTTCCGATGTGCTGTAGGATCAGGTCTCGATAGGCATGCAGCCGTGAATCGTAGCGGCGGCTCTGGCTGACCATATAGAGCTTGTTGGCCTTCTCGGAGGCCTCGACCATTTCGCGCGCCTCCTGCATCGAAGACGCCATCGGCTTCTCGCCGAGCACGGGAATGCCCGCCGCCAACGCCTGCAGGGTGACGTCATGGTGTGCTTCGGGAATGGTCACATCAACGACGAAATCCGGCCTGGTTTCTGCGATCGCTTTGCCGAGGTCGTCGCCGGTATAGATCCCCGAAAATCCGATCTCGTCTGCTGCTGCCGCCGCCGCCTCAGGGCGAATATCGACCCACGCGACGGTCTCTACATCGGGATGCTCTTTGAGGTTTTTGCCCCACCCCTTGCCCATGCCGCCCGCGCCCACAACCAACGCTTTGTACGCTGCCATGCTGATCTATGCCCTCGATTTGGATTTTTGTATTTCAGAAAACCTTACACGCGGAATTCGGCAACATGCCCGACAAGATAGTGTGTTATTCGCGCCTCGACATGGATACCATCTTCTTTGTAATCGGCTTTGATTACGCGCCCGTACTCGTAGCACTGCGCCACGAGGTCGCTGCGGTCGTAGGGGATCCGCAGGTGCACGAACACGAGCAGTTGGTCGAGCGTGCCGACGATCGCGTCGATCAACTGCGGCACTCCATCGCGATTCTGTGCCGAAATATAGACCGAGTTTTCGGTTTCCGCCACCATCTCATGCAGTATGGACTGGTCCTTGATCAGGTCGGATTTGTTGAACACGGTGACCGTCGGCTTGTCCGCCGCGCCAAGCCCTTCGAGCACTTCCTGTACGGCGTCCATCTGCACATCACGATACGGATGGCTGACATCGACAACGTGAATCAGGAAGTCCGCTTCGATCGTCTCTTCGAGCGTGGCGCGGAACGCGGCCACGAGGTCGGTCGGGAGATTGCGAATAAAGCCTACTGTGTCGGTCAGCAGGATCGCCCAGCCGTCGGGAAGAACGACACGGCGCGTGGTCGGGTCGAGCGTCGCGAACAGTTTCGGGTCGGCAAAAACTTCGCTGCCGGAGAGTGTGTTGAGCAGGGTCGATTTGCCCGCGCTGGTATAACCGACGAGCGCTGCCGTAGGAAATGGCAGTCGCCGCCGCTGGACGCGCTGTTGTGTGCGTGTGCTGCGAACCTCCGCCAGCTGACCTTCGAGATCGCGGATCGTGTCGCGGACTTTACGACGGTCGGTTTCCAATTTCGTTTCGCCCGCGCCGCCGCGAACGCCGATACCGCCCTGCTGGCGTTCGAACTTGGTATAGAGGTTTCCGAGGCGCGGCAGTAAATAGGTCAGCTGCGCGAGCGTGACCTGCAGTTTACCTTCACGAGTCTGTGCTCTCTGCGCAAAAATATCGAGAATCAGCTGTGTGCGGTCGATCACGCGGCATTTGACTGCCTCTTCGAGGTTGCGCGCCTGCGCTGGTGAAAGTTCGCTGTCGACGATCACGAGGTTCGCTTTGGCGTCCTCGACGCCGGCCTGCAGCTCCTGCGTTTTGCCCGATCCGATATAGTAGCGCGCATCGGGACGGTCGCGTTTCTGGTAGAACTCGCCGACAACTTCGGCTCCAGCGGTCTCGGTGAGCGCGGTCAACTCCTCGATCGCATACGGGCGCATCGTCAGGTCGGGCTCGACGGAAACGAGGATCGCGCGTTCGTTATCGGTCACTTCGAGTAAGGGGGCTTTAGTCATGGGGTTATTCTCCTCTACCGGGGTACGTGGTGTCAAGACCCCTTATCGAATCCCTGTGATTTTTTGCTCAATCGGATTGAATGTTCGTATCGAGCCTGCGACTTTCAGCCCTCATCCCAAGCCTTCTCCCTAATTAGGTACGAATGGAAGAGCGAATGGCGAATACAGCGCTAATTCGATTTACTCCCCTCGCCCAGGCGAAGTATGAGCGGTCGGGAGAGGGTCTGGGGGTGAGGGCTGATCGCCCCACATTGATATCTAATTCCGAACGATCAAAGCAGATCGCGTTCGGGATGAGCGGCGACTGCACGAGCGAAAAACAGGGCAATCTCCTCGGTAACCACGCTACTCGGATCGTAAAGGCTATCGTCGTAGCCGCAGAAGTGGAAGCCTGATCGTCGGTAGAACTGGATCGCAGGATAGTTGACATTCTGCGTTTCCAGCCACAAGCACCGCGCGTCGACCGAACGGGCATAGGTGTCGAGTGCGGCGAGAATCTGCGTTGCCACACCCTGCTGTCTCAACGCTGGCGCGACATACAGATGCCAGATGACTACACGACGGTTCCACGCAGCATATTGAGCGGCGGCAAATCCTGCCAGTTCGCCATTCTTTTCGGCGATCGCGGTAAAATCCCAGTTCTGCCGTTCGAGTGTATCAGCGAACGGGATTACATACCGTTTCTGCAACGGCGGAACCACGCTCTTTTCTATCAGCGCAAACGACAACGCGTCCCGAACAGGTTCGTAGATCACTCCCGTTTCAAAGGATGTGTCGAGGGCAGAAAGCGCAGCTTCGTCTTGCGGCAAACGCGCTGATCGAATCGTGAACATTATGCGACTTTCCACAGGACAAACGGGCAATGAAACACCCGTGCGAAACGAGCGAGTTGCAGCCCTCACGCTATCCTTCTCCGCATTCCGTAGGTTCCTTATGTAGAAGCAAATAAAATGTAGAAGCAAATATAAGCCCTGCCGATATCGCTTCCCTCTTCCTTCCGCTCATAATTCGCCGAGAAGAGGGAGTAAATCGAAGCACAACAGTATTCGCCCTTCTCCCTAATGAGGTACGAATGGCAGGGAGGAGGGTTGGAATGAGGGCTGAGTATCCTCCGGACACGCGATTAGCGTAGTCGCTACTCAGGCACGAAATGCTTCGGGAATCGCTTTTTGTGGGACGGCGAGTGCGCGAACGAGCGAGGCGAGCATCTCGTCACGATAGATCGAGTTGAGCGCGAGCGCTGCCTGTGTCTGCGCATAGCCGAACGGAATGCCTATATCGTGGCGATCTCCCGTCGCCTCAAAGGCCAGGTACCGTTCGCCGGATGCCCGCAGCCGTTCCTGAGCGCTCGTAAACTGGAACTCGCCTTTCTCGCGCAGATCGTTGTCGAGCGCATATTTCAGGCAGTCGAAAATGCCCGATGTCATCACCTGCATCCCAAAAAAGCAGAGGTACATACCGTGTACCAGCCCCGACTGTCTGAGGTGCGCTTCGGCATACTCGACGCTCGGTTTTTCGTAAATCGCATCCACTTCGAAGGTAGGAGGGCGTTCGGCGATGCGTCTGCCGCAGACGGTACCGAAAAGATGGAGCAGCTCCGAGGGAGTCTGTTGCACAGCGGAGACGGTCGCGCCGTACTGTGCATAGACATCGATTACCTGACGAGCGCATCGGGAATCTGAACTGCTCGTATAGATGTGATCGCCGAGCATCAGCAGGAACGGCTCATCGCCGACGAATTCGCGCGCCTGCCAGACGGCGTGACCGTAGCCTTCGGGCGTCTCCTGCACGACGATCGTAAGCCGTGCGGCGATCTGCTGGACACGCGCCGACTGAAGCAGCGCCCAGTCTTTGCCCTTGAACAGCCGCAGTTCCTCGGCGGTCAGCGGCGCGAAATGCTGTTCGATTTGACGACGGTTATGCGGATTGACGACGAGGCAGACCTCTTCGATTCCGCTCTCCAGCGCCTCTTCGATGATCACCTGAATCGAGGGTTTGCAGACCCCGTCGCGATCCATGACAGGCAGCATCTCTTTCTGGATGGTGGTCGTTGCAGGATACATCCGCGTCCCGCGTCCCGCCGCGGTAATCACCGCCTTACGCACTCGTGCCATAGTTGATTATCCTTCAAAGTGATCGGGTTCTTCCGGTAGGAGGGCACTTTTCACAACGCTCCCTTTTCCCATAGCTTCGGGAGAAAGGAATGGGGATGAGCCTTGAGTCCCAACCTACTTCGGATGCAATGCCAGTTTCGGTTGCAAACCCTATCAAAACTATACCCTATGCGGTATCCCGTGCCGCCAGTCTTATTCTGCTGTCTATCATTCTTTGATCTGTCGCTCGAAGCAAGATTAAGATTGTATTAAAAAGTGCATATCGGCATATTCAGCAGGTATCCTAAAACTGTAACATAGAACCGATTCTTCGTCCGAAGGACGTTCGGCGCAGCGCCAGACATGCCCGAGGTTCAACCCGGGGCAAACGCACGTAATCAGGAGCAAATTCAGATGAGCGATGGACGGCGGCAAATTGGATCGAGAAGGAACGTTTTTAACAAGACAGCAGTCGGTCTGGGCGCGGCGGCAGCAACTGTCCTGCTAATCGGCGGCATTGCTGCACATGGCGGGCACCGTAGACAACAGCCGGATACAGATCCGCTCCCGACAGGCAGACATATTTCGCCGCAGGGTATGCAGTCCGAAGTCGGCAGTTTTCCTGTCAACCTCGCGCTCAGTCCCGACGGACGCTTTATCGCGGTCACAAATACCGGAGCGCGTCAGTATATCTCGCTGCTCAGCGCAGAGGACGGGCATCTGATCTCCCAGCTTTCTTTCAATGAAAATTCAAGCAGCGCAGCAGAAAAGCCCTCTCTCTACGTCGGATTGGCTTTCAGTGCAGCACCCGATGGTACGGCAATGCTTTATGCTTCTCGCGGACCGGAAGACAAAATTTCGATGCTGCAGGTCGGCGCGGAAGGCATACTTACCGACACCGGCAAATCACTCGATGTTCCTTCGGGTCTGCCGCCGGAAGCAAAACACGCACAGCCTAATTTCATTGCAGGGATCGCCCTCAACAGTACCGGCAAACTGTTATATGCCGCCGATAACGAGACGAGCGACTACACCCAACAGCGTGGTTCGGTAAGCGTGATCGATATCGCCGCAAATCGTGTTTTGTGCCGCGCAAAAACCGCAGGGTTTCCCTATGCCGTTACTGCGATCACGCAGGGCGCTAATGCGGACAAAAAAATCTATGTGACGAGCGAACGCGATGGCGTCGTGACCGCGCTCGATGTGAGCGTTCCGGCAGACTCGAAAACACTGCGCGAGATCAAAACCGGCGATCATCCAATGGCGCTGCTGCTGAATAAAGATCAGAGCCGCCTCTATGTCGCGAACGCGAGCAGCGATACTGTTTCTATCATCGATACCGCTACCGACAAAGTCATGCGCACGATCGACCTGCGTGGCAGATCGAAACTGCCAGGTGTCACACCCACCGCCCTCGCGCTCAGCCCCGATGACACGCGTCTGTATGTGACGCTCGGCGACACCAATGCGGTCGCGGTCGTCGATGTCGAACACGGCAATAACACACTGCAGGGACTGATCCCGACGGGCTGGTACCCGACCTCCACCGTCCTCAGTCCGGACGGAAAGCGGCTGTTCGTCGCAAATGCGAAAGGTGTCCGCACCCGCAATCCGAACGGCGTGAAAGCTGGCCTGGCAGGCGCATGGGGAACCTATATCGAGGACATCATCGAAGGCACGGTCGCAATGCTGCCCGTTCCCGATGCTGCAGACCTGCTGCGCCTGACGTCACTTGCCAATGAGGCGAACCACGCACTCAGTTCGCAGCCGCTCCCGAAAACCGGTATCAAACATGTCTTCTACGTCATCAAAGAGAACCGCACCTATGACCAGGTTCTCGGCGATCTTGCGCAGGGCAACGGCGATTCGAAACTGACACTTTTCGGACGTGACGTCACGCCCAACCAGCACGCGCTCGCCGAGCGGTTCGTGCTGCTGGACAATTTCTACTGCAGCGCGGAGGTCTCTGCCGACGGCTGGAACTGGTCGACCTCCGGCATGGCGAACGAGTACACGATCCGAAATGTGCCCTTCAACTACAGCGGGCGCGGGCGCGACTACGATTTCGAGGGCGCGACCAACGGCACCCCCGTCGATCTGCTCGGAATGCCGGACGTTGCGAAATCGCCCGGCGGCTATCTATGGGAAGCGGTCGCGAAGAAACGGCTCACGTACCGAAACTACGGCTTCTGGAACGCTTTTGGCGACCTCAAATCACCCGACGGCAAACTCCTGGCAAAAGAAAATGCACCGCTCTCCAAAACACTGGCAGGCGGGCATACGGACGAAAATTACCTGCGATTCGATATGAGTTACGCCGATAGCGACGCCTGGAAAACCTACAATTCGCCTTCGCCCACACAGCAGCTGACATACGGGCAGTTCAAGTCCCCGAGCCGGATTTCCGAGTGGCGACGCGAGTTCGACGCCTATGTGAAGAACGGCGATCTACCTGCCTTTACGATGGTGCGCCTGCCGCGTGATCACACGTCCGGCACGCGTACAGGCAGCTCCTCGCCGCGCGCGATGGTCGCCGATAACGACTACGCGGTCGGGCAGTTGGTCGAGGCGGTCAGCCACAGTAAGTACTGGAAGGAAAGCGCGATCTTCGTGCTTGAGGACGACGCACAGGACGGTACCGATCACGTCGATGCGCATCGTGCTCCAGCTTTCGTGATCAGCCCCTGCATTCCGAAAAACACGATCGATCATCGTTTCTACAATACGGACAGCTTCCTGCATACGATGGAAATGCTGCTGGGTGTGCCGCCGATGTGCCAGTACGATGCGTTCGCGCCGGTCCTCCAGGCACTCAGCGCAAAGCCGGATAACGCTGATCCGTACACCGCAATTCTGCCAGCGCGGTCGATAATCGCAGATGTCAATATGCGAACCGCTTACCGTGCCGCCGACAGCGCAAAGCTGGATTTCACGCGTGCAGATCGTATTCCGGCTGGTGTAATGAGCGATATTTTGTGGCACAGCGTAAAAGGCGCACGGACGCCCGCGCCTGTCACAAAGCATAGCTTGCCCGCTTCGACTCTGCATCGAAAGGAAAAAGAGCGTCGGGACAGCGACGACTGACTGCGAGTTCAGATGAACTTCCCTCACCCCCCAACCCCCTCTCCCGAAGCTTCGGGAGAGGGGGAGACAGTACCGACAGCATGCACGCGCTACTGTTTTTTCTGTTTCCCCTCGCTTAGGGTTTATAAAAGCATATTGGACGGGTCGGGGCATGATTCAATGCGATTGGTGGACGCCACAACTATACTGAGGTGGTAGTTTCCGTAGGTTCCGACACAGGCGTAATAAAGGATTTTGCCCAGGCTCTCGCCCCATCGAAACGGAATTGGTCGTCACGAAGCCCGGGAAATACCCGACGATATGAATTCATGAGTTCCTTCTGTTTAGCGATCTGATCTTCAAGTGACGCATTGCAGTCTACCCAGCCCACTACCTCGATATCAGTCACATCTGACATAGCCTCTGGGAATATAAAAGAGGCGGCAATATCCGTTACCGGGAGAGAATAGCCTACGAAAATCACCTTATCGGCTCCAATCAATGCGTCATAAGCTTGCTCCCAAAGGTAGCGAAGGATGGGTTGCACATTGAGTGCTGATTTGGTGAGAATTGGCGGGACGATGAGTGGCTGTGCCTCAAACTGCTTTGGGAGTGACTGAAAGTATTCCAGTTGTTCATCATTGGGATTGTTAGGGTTAATATCGTGATACCATTTCGAATGGTGATAAATGGTATCTATCTGGAACGGTTCCTGTGCTCCGAACATGACGCGCCAGTTCACCGACCCATGTAGCTTTAGCATACGCACAGCGGTTTGCCGGTATTCAAAACGACCTGGGGTAGAACCAACTAATTGACCTGAAGACTTGCAGAAAAAGCCGTAACCCCTGTCTGGGTTCCATCGGTGTTCTGGACTGGCTTCCTTCTTAGCAGCGTCGAACAGCATTTCATCGAAAAACTCATCATAATTGAAGGTAATTATTGTCGCCTGCTTGTTCAGGCAATCCGTAGCCAATGCTTTCATTGCCGTTTTAGCATCATCATGAAAATCTTCGCGAGCTTTCTCAAGTTTTTTCAGAAATAGCAGCTTCACATCATCAAGCAGGGAGTTGAGCTGATTAGTTGCGGCATGACTAGCGTCATAAGGCATACCTCCAGCGAGGCGCGTCATCAGTCTTTCAAGGTCAACGTATCCTTCTCCATGCTGTCGTCCTCGCTTTAGCTCATTTCGCAAAATGTCACGAGCGTAACTTAAGTGTTGATATTTGTTAGTGAGACCATCTTCAATGCCGTAGTTGTCCATAAGGAGGGGAGCCTGAGGCAGAAAAGCACGAGTGAAACCCGCTCCCATGACGATGACGATGCGCTGGGGGCTGGATTTTGCACCTGCATTCACTAACTCTTCAATTACATCTTGCCGCAATGCTTTCTTCGCATAGTTCAGTGCCATACTTCCTCCCTTGTCCTTCATATTCAGGTCAGCGTTAGCAGCCATAAGAAGACGAACAATACCGAGGAAGCCCCCGTCAGCAGCTGTCATTAATGGTGTTATGCCATCAGAGTCATGTCCGATGTTTGGATCAGCATGACATCGCAGTAGTTGCTGAACGGCACTTTCATTGCCAAAGTTGACGGCAATCTGCAGGGCGGTCTCACCATTTTGCTTGATATTGACATCACTAATTGCACTCTGCTCAAGAAGCGAAATTATCTTGCCAGCGTCACCAATTATCGCAGCATCAAACCATTCTTGCGTTTCTTGCATTAAACCCCCTGACGTTGCTCATCTAATTGAATGCGACACAGAAAGGTTCGGTCTATCGTTCACTTTTTGGAAGGGGGAAGTTGGTCGGCGCGGAGGCGGTAGATTTTGATGTCGGAGTTGCCGTCGAGCCAGCGATGCTTCCAGTCGGCATAGCGTCCCGGAAATATGGCAATCGGCGCACCGGCATAGCGGCGCACGAATTGTGTGCGCTGCGGGGGAGGATCTGAATTATTGACGGCAAGGTCGGTGTCTGCGATCAAGGCGCTTCCGTGCGCACGAACGATGTCGGCGAGTTGCGTTTCCGAACGCGGATAGTCGGGATGGAGGCCGTAGATCGTGAAGTATTCGCAGCCCATTCCGATCCCGATCAGCGCTTCGCCCTTTTGCTGCTCGGTTTGCAGTCGTTTTGCGGCGTTCGCATAGTCTTGTTTTGGCAGCGTTACGACAGCGCGAAGTCCCGGCAGCGTCACCGCGCAAAAGAGAGCTGTCAGTCCGCCGACCACTGAGCCACGGATCCAGATTTCGCTGCGCCCGTTCGCAAAATGCGCCGTCCCGATTCCGATCTGCCCGATTCCGCTGGCGATGAGCGTCAGAAAAGCGGGAAGCGCAAAGGAGAAAAAGCGCGGATAGACATAGTGTGGATGCGCGGCTTCAACGAGCAGCGGCGGCACGATCAATAGCAAAATCAGATAGAGCCCGGCAGCTCTGCGCTCCCGCGCAAGATACCAGATGCCGCACACAGCCAGCCCGCCTGCCAGCGCGTAGTAAAGCATTTTATGCGCGCCCTGTGGCACGCCGCCCCACATCTGCAGCATCGGCGCGATCACCTGATGTGCCCGCGCCATCGGCTGCGTTCCCGCCTGTCGGCTCAGCTCCGCGCGCAGCGTAGCCACTACCCCCGCATAGCAGATCGCGCCCAGCACACTCCACGCTGCAAACATCACAATGCCTTGTTTCAAGAGAGCTACGGCCCGTTGCGGCTCGCGCTGCCGGAAATAATCCCCCACGACCGCGAGCAGCAGTATTCCATCGACGACGATTACGAACGCCATATAGAGATGGGCGAACACGCCAACGACGGTACAAAGCAGCCAGAGCGCCCAGTCGCGCGCCTGACCGCGCTCCAGCGCGCGCCCGAACCAGTGTGCCTGTGCGATGGTGAAAAAGACGATACTGGAGTAGGCGCGGGTCTGCGCCGAGATGTCCACGGCGACGGGAGAAAATGCGAGGAGCAGAGCAGCGACTGCCGCGATCGTAAAACCGAGCCGCTCACGTACTGCGATGAAAAGCATCGGTACCGAAAGTGTCCCGAACAGCAGGGCTGGCATTCGCAGGATCTCAGCGGGTGTCGAATCGAGCGGCTTGACGCCGGTCAGCAAAAATCTGGCTTTCAGAATCAGGCTGCCGAGGAGCGAATTGAGCAGATGATTGTTGTAGCCCTGCTGATGCGTGAGGGCGTACGCCGGACCGTAACGCATGAAATCAGTCGTCCACAATTCATCGTACCAGAGGCTGTGGCGGAGCGCAAGCAGACGCGGAATCAGAGCGATGACGGTGAGAAGAAGACAGAATCCAATCGAGACCCTGCGATCATGGCTATTGTTTTCGCCGCTATTTTCGAGTTCGGTTTCGCTCTGCGGCGCAGGAGGAGAGACGACAGACCTGATGGGAGGAATCGGCAAGCTACTCGACCTTCCAGTCGAGAGGCGATGCTGGTGTCACCTGCAAGGTGACCGGTTCCGGACGTGTGCCGAGGTTGGGATCGATCGCGCGTTTGAGCACGAGCGCGGTCTTGCCACGCGGCGAGCCGAGCAGATCTGCCGCAGCCTGCGTGCCCATCGTGCTGACGTCATGTCCATCGATCGAGACAATCTCGTCCCCGGGATGGATCCCCGAACGCTGTGCGGGCGAGTACTTCTTGACGCGATCCACGACGATCGATTTCCCGTCGTTGCGCACGACGAGCCCGAGTGTCGGAGTCTCGGCGTCGTCGAGTTCCTGTTTGGTCGTGACGCGCTCGAGCCAGAGTTTGCGGTGCGGAAGATCGAATGTCACGCGGTAGTTCTGGAGCAGTCGGTTGCCGATGATACCGGTCTGCCCTTCCGCGTCGTTGTTGCGGGAGTCGATTGCGATTACGCGTCCCGACAGATTGATCTCACCGAGCATCAGGAACCCGGCGCGGATCTTATCGCTGTGAAAGGAACGGCTGACGCTGTAAGAGGTCGCGGAGGCGCGTGGGGTATTGGCTTTGATCGTTCCTGCCTGCTCTGCAGCGGCATGGGCGACGCTGACATAGCCGCTGAAACCGGTGTCGAACAGAAAATCGTAGTCGAATTTTGGCTGCAGTTGTCCGCTCAGCAGCATGCAGGAGACGCTGCGTTTAGGATTCGTAGGGGTCAGATCGAAGGCAAACGTACGCTGATTATCGGGTTTGCGGTCGGCGATCGTGTATTCGCGGGAGGAGCGGAAACGTAGATTTTTCTTGTCGTAGTCGATCTCGGTGACGAAACCCGCCATGAAGGGAACGCCGATAATGCCGTCGATTTTCTGTCCGAGAACGGCCGAAATCTGCGAAAGGTCAGCTGTCAGTACCGCGATATTGTGCACGTGTACGGCGCTGTTGGCTACGCCGAGGCTGATGTCGCCGACCCAGATCGATTCGGAAGCCGTATCGCCTTCCGCCTCATGGATCGTCGTATCAGCGAGGTGATAGCCCTGGATTCCGAGGGAGGTGTCGATTACGGGCGCACTCGCTCCAGAGTCGAACAGCAGCGTCAGATTCTTTTTGTCGTCGATGTCGCCGTGAACGAGTATCTGGTGCTCGCGGTAGATGAAGGGCACCTCCACGATATGGTGATCCTGTGAGAACTCAGTGATAAAACGCAGCTGTGCGTGCGCAGTTTTCCCGCCCTGCGCCAGCATAATGCTGGTCATCAGTAACACGATCCCAAAGCTTACTGTCCGCCTGCCAGTCGTTGTCCTCGTCCGCATCTTTCCGCTCCTGACCCCCTCAGCAAACGACTTCGATGGTCCCGGTCCGTTACCGCATCTCCTGCCCGCCCGTTACGTTGATCGCCTGTCCGGTCATGTAGCCGGACTCGTCGGAGGCGAGAAAAGTGACGACATTGCAGACGTCTTCGTAGGTACAGCCGCGCCCTAAGGGAACCTGCGACTCGTATTTGCGGCGTACTTCCTCGACTGTCAAGCCCTGATTGCGGGCATACTGCTCGTATAAACTGTCCTGCCAGAGCGTGCCGTCGAGCAGGTTGCCAGGGCAGACCGCGTTGACCCGAATGCCGTGCGGAGCGAGGTCGAGCGCAATGCTCTGCGTCAACCCGATCCCACCGAACTTGCTGGCAGCGTAGGCGCTGTTACGGAAACTGCCTTTTTTGCCCGACTTGGAGTTGATCTGAATGATCGCGCCCCGTTTGTGCGGAATCATCGCCTTCGCCGCCTCGCGAGCGCATAAAAAGTAGCCTGTCAGGTTGACGTCGATCACGGCGCGCCAATCAGCGGCAGCGAACTCTGTGATATCGAACGCTTTCAGGATACCCGCGTTTGCGACCAGAATATCGAGGCGTCCCCACTCGCCGATCGTCTGCTGCACCATGCTTTCGACATCGTGCTCGTCCGCCACATTGACTTTAACGGCGAGCGCATTGCCGCCTTCGTCACGAATCGACTGCGCCACAACGCCTGCCTTATCGCTATTCATGTCGGCTATCGTGACGCCGAGGCAGCCTTCCGCCATCAGCCGACGCGCGATCGCTTCGCCGAGACCCTGCGCTGCACCGGTCACAATCGCTGTTCGCCCTTCGAGTCGTCGCAAATCGCTGCTCCTCGCATCCAAACTTTTTTATCCAATCGTCTTACCCAACCGTCATAATCGGTGCGCCAGTTTCGCCGATCCGCCCGATGATCGCTCGAATGGCAACGCCCTGCGCTGCCAGTTCATTCACCAGAGCCTCGACTGCTTCCTGCGCGATGCAGATTGCTAGCCCGCCCGATGTCTGCGGATCGAGCATAACATTGAGGCGCGTCGGCAAGACATTCTGACCGACGATGAGGTTTTCACCGAGATAAGCGCGGTTCTCAGAGTCGCAGCGCGTGGTGTTTCCGGCAGCGGCGAGCGTCTCGGCGTCAGGCAAAATGGGGAGCGAAGCGCTGTCGAGATGCACGCCGACACCGCTCGCTTTCGCCAGTTGATAGAGATGCCCGAGCAGTCCATAACCGGTGATGTCGGTGGCGGCATGGATCGGCAGGTTCGCGCCGATACCGATGTTTCGCATCGCTTCCGCCGCGCCTGCGTTCAGGGTCGTCATACTCTCGCACGCGATTCGCAGCGTCTCAGGGCTGCACTCGTCGAACTTCGCTGCCGTCGTGATAATTCCGGTTCCGAGCGCTTTCGTCAGCACGATCACGTCTCCCGGTCTCGCTCCGGCATTGGTTGTAATATGCGCCGGATCGATCAGTCCGGTAACGGAGAGCCCATATTTCGGTTCGGGGTCTTCGACGCTGTGCCCGCCGAGCAGAGCCGCACCCGCTTCCGCCACCTTGTCCGCGCCGCCCCGCAGTATCTCTGCCCCCTCATTGGGGTCGCGTTCGCGGATCGGGAACGTGAAAATATTCATCGCCGTGATCGGTTTGCCGCCCATCGCATAGACGTCGGAGAGAGAATTGGCGGCGGCGATCTGCCCGAACAGGTAGGGATCGTCGACGATCGGCGTGAAGAAATCGAGCGTCTGTACGAGGGCGAGTGTATCGCTCAGGCGATAGACGCCCGCATCGTCGCCCGTCGCCAGCCCAACGAGACGGTTCGCGTCGGGCGGCAGATTCAGCCCGCGTAGCGCGCTGGTCAGTTGCGCGAGCCCGATTTTACTGGCACAGCCACCGCCGCGCACTAGATGTGTCAGGCGTTTCGGCGGCTCGGCGGTTTCACTCATCGCAGCTTCCTCTCACAAAAAGTACCCGTCTGTAAGAAGTGAACGTCTTGCAGACGCAGGTAACCTCACCACCCAACCCCTAATTAGGGGTCAGTATTTGTCGAAAAGCTCGTTCGGCTTAACTCACAAGCGGCATTGTTTTCGGCATAATCAGGGATTTTTCTGTCCGAAAAACCAAATACCTACCCCTGTGAACTCCTTTCCGAGCGAGAGGGGAAGCATTTCGAGCCTACTCTCAGCCCGCGCAGGCGGGCTTCGCATCACCAGACCGGGACTTCAGTCCCGTGTCGACACAGAGTATTCTTGCATCAACCCATCAATCGGAGTCTTCACGCAGGGCAGAGTATGAAGTAGGGACAGACATTGCACTCTTGAGACGGTATCGGTTCGAATTGTTCAGCGCGGATGCCCTGCAGGGCGATATCGTACTTATCGACACGAGCGGGCTCGAAGCGCTTGCTCTCCTGAACCTCTTTCAGTTCCTCCGGCTCGCTCTGTTTGCCTTGCGCTGCGGGACGCAGGTATCCGATGAAGATTTGTGTCGGATTTTCAGGGCTTTGCTGTGCCGTCGCGTGACGCAGGAGCGCGAGACGCGGCTTCGTATGATCGTCGGATTTCGGGCGCGACAGTGTATAGTCGATCAGCCGCAGCGAACCGTTTTCCGTCTGTTCTAGCTGATCGCACTTCAACTGAATATTACCATTGGGAAGGTGCGCGACGAGCGGGAGCGCTTGTCGCAGGTCGTGGGATTCCCTTGTTCGGCGATATGCGCCCGCGAGCATGAACTCCGCCCGATCGCGCAGTACACGTCCGTGCGGACCGGTGAGCAAATCTCCGTTCCGCGCCATTTCCGCACCCATATAAGCGTTTGCGGCGGCAAGAGTTGGCGCCTTTCCATCCATACACTCCGCCTGCAGCCAGCCGATCGTCTCGTAGAGGCTGTTGTGAAAAGCCAGGTACGGCGAGCGTTCGCCGCGCTCCGGGAGTTTCAGAACCCGCGAATAGTAGTAACGGCGCGGGCACTTCTGATACAGTTCGACCGCCGCCGCAGAGAACGTTATTTCTCTGTCGCCATCGTGCTCTTCACTCCCTCTATTGCTCTGCTCAAGGTAAGGCGGTTGGGAAGATGAGGGCACACCAATTATACTATTGACTACGATCGGGTCGTCGGATTCAGCGGCTAGCGCGGAGTCGTTTTCTTTCGGTCGCTGGCTGTGCCACACAACTTCCTGTGCGCCAACGGCTTTGAGCGTACCGGACAGCTTCTCCAGAAGCGGACTCGGCTTCGCAGTTTTGCCGTTCCAGTTCAGCGGCTGGCAGAGAATCAGGGCGTCGCGGGCTCGGGAAAGCGCGACGAAGAACAGGCACTCCTCGCCGGTTTCGTCTTCGTCGTCCGATTCTTCCCCATCTCCTCCGTCCGTACCAGTTCCGGTTGCGAGACCGGGGGGCACGACCGCCTGAGAACCCTGCTTACGAGGTGGAAACTGTCCCTGGATCAGGCTCGGCAGGAAGACGACCGGAAATTCGAGTCCTTTCGACTGATGCACCGTCATCAGCGGAACGCCGTACCAGCCCGCTGAACTGTCAGAGGCTATGATGCTTCGCGCCTCCCGACACGCCAGAAGATGCCGCAAGTGCGCGAGAAACGCCGCCTGCGCCTCCTGCGGCTGAATGCTGTTTTGACTTTCGAAACGAGGCGCGATGCCAAGCGCAGATTGTAGTAACTGGTGAATTGCCGCCTTCTTCTGCTGTGCGGTAGCCGAATTATCCGTCAGCAGGGGCAGCAGATAGTCGCTCGCCGTAAAGAGGTAGCGCGACAGGAGACGCCAGGAATCGCCTCGATAGCAGAGCGGCTGCAGGTCGTTCCACATTTTTTGCAGTCCGGCGCGACCTGCTTCCGAGAGTTCGGGCAGCGTTTCGGCGAGCGACAGCGCTTTTGGTAAGGGACAATCTGCCGCCCGAGCGTGGTGCAGCAGCGTGAGAACGTCTGCCTGCGGAACTAAATATGCAGGGAAGGCAGCGACTCGTCCGAGCGTTGTCCCTTCCGGCTCGCAGGCTAGCGACAGAAGCGCGAGCAGGTCTTTGATTTCGGCCCGTTCCCACAGATCTCCGAGGTGCTGCGTAGGAATCCCGCGCGATTCGAGCAGCGCGGCAAGATCGGAAGCCTGACGGTTCGTGCGGCACAGGATCGCCTGATCGGTGAGAGGGATGCCTGTCTGCTCGCGGCTCCGCAAATCTGCGGCGATGCCATCCGCCTGCGCCGCCTCATCATCGGCGATCGCTAGCGTGATCGTCGGCGCACTGTCCTTTTTGGTTCGGTTCGCATACCAGTCGGCGAA
Organism: Chthonomonadales bacterium; assembly: GCA_038216735.1. GTDB lineage: Bacteria > Armatimonadota > Chthonomonadetes > Chthonomonadales > Chthonomonadaceae > JBBQPY01. The sequence continues at coordinate 21,572 of JBBQPY010000014.1, read as the reverse complement.
CTGACCCGATCCGCCGGGCATCTGTGTCGCGAACTTGCCGAACAGCGCGACGACCGCTGGCTGTGACCGATAGTTGCGTTCGAGGCTCAGTCGCGCTCCGCCGGGGAAATCTCTTTCGAACTCGCGCAGGTTGGCAGGCGATGCCCCCATGAAACGATAGATCGCCTGACGTGGGTCGCCTACCGCCCACAGACCGCCGCTGCCAATAGCACTGCTCGGCAATTCTCCGTTCTGGCGGTTCTCCGTTCCATTCTGACTGTTGTCCGTGTCGCGGCCAAGGTCATCTTCAGCTTCACTACCAGTTCTCACGTCTGCTGTTTTGTTCTCTGATTTATCTCCTGCGATCTTTTGCAGCAGTCTGCCGCTCGCTCTGTTGATGTCCTGGTACTCGTCGGCGAGTACATAGGGATACGCGTTTTGCCACCGCGCACAGACTTCCGGAAACGCTTCGAGCAGTACTACGGCGCGCATCAGCATATCGCCATAGTCGAGTAGACCGCGTTCGCCGAGCAGCCGCTGATAAACGGCATAAACGGCGGCGATTTCCAGAGATTTGAGCGGCGCGGAACGTTGTTTTTCTGCCTCGTCCGCCTCTTTTTGCGTGAGCGCTTTTACCCCTTTCGCGTTGCCGGGCAAGCCGATTGTTGCACTTGCCTCCTCGAACGCCGCGCTTTGCTGTTCAGCGAGTTTGCGATAGTCGTCTGGAGTGACGAGTTCGCTTTTGGCGCGCGAAATGCAGTTCAGAATGGCAGGAAAGGCATAGGTCGGGTTGTTGAGGTATTCGAACTGGTCGAGCGGCAGGCGATCGAGGTGTTCGGCGAGCAGTGAAACCGCGTCAGCGCGTTCGAGCAGTTTGGGCTTTGCGGGGAGCCCGATAGAGCCGCCGTCTTTACGCAGGATTTCGCAGCCGAAGGCATGAAAGGTTCCGATCCAGACGCGGTCTGCGGCAGCTCCGACAGCGGTTCGCAGGCGACTTCGCATCTCGTCAGCTGCTTTGTTCGAGAAGGTAAGGGCGAGAATTTTTTCCGGCGCAACGGATCGCTCGGTAAGAAGAAAAACGATGCGTGCGACGAGCGTGCGCGTTTTGCCCGTGCCGGGACCTGCCTCGACGAGCAGCGGTCCACCCTCCCAGTGCGCGGCAGCACGCTGACTGTCATCGAGTCCATGCCCAGCATTCCAAACAATGTCCGTCGCAGATACTGCCTCCCCGACAGTGGCTCTTCCCTTATCCGCATCGCTTTTATTTGCATCGCTTGCTATGGCGAGCGGGAGGAGCAGTGCACTGGCAAGCTGCGTCAGAACGCAGGTTTCGGTCAAGCCTGTGTGGGCGGCGATTCTATCTGCTCGCCAGCCATGTTTGAGGAACGCTTCGCGCAGCACGGGAGCGGGCAGCAGCAACTCAGCAGCGAACAGGTTGGCTTCCGATTCACGTCGCTCGGCAGGACCGTAGCCCGTTTCAAACTGTCTGTCGGGCGTACGCTGTTCGAGCGGGAGCAGCATCTGCCCATCGTCTGCCGTGAGACAGGCATCGTAATCCATCTCGGGATGCAGCCAGTAGTGCGCGTACTCATGCGCCTGCGCGAATCGCTGCTGTTCCGCCGACACACCGGCACCCTGCGCATAGTAAACGATCGGATAGTCACGATTCAGGATGGCGTGTGCGCCTGCGAGGAGCGGATCGCCTGGTCGAAGGGCGGCGCGTTCCACGCCGGTCGCCTTTGCCGCCGCAGTCAAAATCTGCTCCGCTGTCGGAAGCGAAGCGCCGTCGTCGGGGATAATCTGGCGCAGCCGGTCATGCCATTCTCGGGCACGCTGTCTCAAGACATTAGTATCGAACAAATCGAATCCTCGATTTCGGCAGGTCTCCTACGGGGCGGTGTGTATCGGCCCTGGCAAACGTAGGAAGGGCGCGTACATCGTGAGAAGGGCGCGGCAAGCAGCGCCCCTACAAATGCTAAGGACACAATTCTTTTACAGACCTTTAATGCTCGCTTTTGTCCTCTCACTTCTTGCGGCTTGTCTAATTCCCACTCAGCCGGCACAGAGGTTGTTGGTGATTCCTACTGCGTGTTGAAGCGAGACAGCCAGGTTTCCAGTTCAGCAGGTGTCGTCATATCGAGAAAAGTATCGGTCAGATTCTCCAGCTCCTCTGCTGACAATCCATCGATTCGCTTCTCCAGGGCTTCAGGCAGCTGACCAAAGCGACGATGCAAGAGGCGCAAGACAACGCGCTCCATGCCGGTTTTCTCCCAACTTGTAATCATCTCCATTGTGCTTTCCTTCTCGTTAGAAGTAAGTTTAGCGAACTCACGCTCATACAGCCTCATCTCCGCCGCGCTCAGCTGCAAATACGTCTCGATGAACCCGCCGATCAGCTTCGAGCGTGCCGGGTCGAGCTTCAGTGTTCCCAGCAGCCGAAGGCACTCGATTCGCGCCTTCGGTCTATCCCTGGGTGCGATCTTCATCCTCGCCATCAGCGCGCTTGCCACCGGATTGGGCTGGCTGGCAAACTTACGCCATGAAAGCCGATTGAGCTGAATAACGGTGTATTCGAAGTGTAACACAGTCTTACCGGGAAATTCCACTCGGTATTGCCTGGGTTCCGCTCGTTGAGGCGTCTCGTAGGAGAAAAGCACGACCGGATAAACAGGCAAAGCATACTTTTCATGCAGACGGGCAAAGTAGGTAAACATGCGTTTGGGAAACTCGGATTGTGCAGACGCCTGATTTTCGACATGAACAAGAAAGAAAGCCTCTTCCCCGCGAAAACGCGCTTTCACGACGAGATCGACTTCGTGCTTCTCTCCGGCAGTTACGTCGGTGAAGACCTCTTTATCGAGGAACTCCAGCGAAGCTGGATCGAGGTAGGCGTACATATCAGGCAGGAAGAGCTCGACGAACTCGACGAAAAAGGTCGTCAGAAGTTCCTTGAAAATCCGGTCGTGATCCATAGTGTTTGATCGTGCCCGCAACTATGCGGAGAGCCATTCTGCCTTTTGCGCTTCGTCGAGAGTGGAGGCGCGAACGGCGGCGGCGAAATCTTCCTGTTGCCCCGTCTGTGGAACGCCGTCGGATTTGTAGCTCGCTCCGGCGGCGAGTTTCGGTGTCTGTCGCAGGTAGGTTTGCACCTCGCTGAAAGGCACGGCGAGCGCATGGGAGAGTCTGTCTATCAGGATGTCGGGGATTGTGGCGGCGTCGAGCAGGCGCTGCTGGAGTTTATTGAGCAGTGTGCTGTCGATCCCGATCTGCGCAGCAAGTACTCCGGGCTTTAGTCCCTGCGCTTTTGCCGTCACGAACAGGTCGGTGATCGAAGCGGCTTGCGTAAGGTACTGCTCTCGCATTTCGCGGAGCACCTGCTGCCCGATCTCGATCGTACGTGCCTCACCCGCCGGGTTTGCAGGCAGACAGTCGGCGTAATCTAGAATCGGCGCGCTGACGCTCCAGTCAATCAGGTCGTTCGTGTGTTTTGGATACGCTGAGACCCAGGTTTTGAGTGGCTGTGGGGCGGTCTGTTTCTGGTCGTCGCTCCATTCTGCGTAGAGTTCGTCGGCATCGGGATCGCCTTTCGAGAAAGTATCGCCTGAAAAATCAGGGCTGTGAAAATTGTTGGCTGCGTTGAAGTTGTTTATATTGTTCATGGCTTTTGTAAGGCTTGCAAATTATTTACGGACAGTTTTTGCGCCGCTCGAGCAGATCGAATTCTGCCGGCGATAGTTTTTAGTTGTGTTGGCGATCTTCGGCATTCGGTCAGACCAGTGGCAGCAGGCGCAGTGGCAGTCAGTGAACGCTGTCGAGCTGCCATGCCTGCAGCTGGTCTGTGGCGCGATCAAGCAGATTGTAGACCGTTCTGACCGTGACTTTGAGATGGCTGGCGATCTCTGCCTGGCTATAGTCGTGATAGTGATAGAGTAGGAAAGCCGCGCGTTCATTCTCGTTAAGGCTCGCCAGCGCCTCGTGACAGGCGATTCGGTCGAACGCAGAAATCGTGCTGCTGTCCGGGATCTGGTTGAGTGTATCGTATGAATCGCCCTCGCCGTCCAGCGGCGAGTTGTCGGTGAAACCCGCGCCAGGCGTACGTCGATACTCTTTGCACACATTCAGAATCAATCGTCTCAGGCATAACCAGAATCGCACTTCCCAGAATTCGCTTGCAACGGGTTCGGTCAGCAGCTTCTTCATCATCTGCATTTCGATGTCTCGTTTGCAGTCTTCGCTATGCTGGGGCGGTATGTGGGCGGCCGAAACGTGCCTGTCGACAAAGCCAGCGGTGCGTACCGTGAGTATTTCCAGAATATCGAAAGCGTTTTCCGTCTGCCCATGATGGACGAAAGCGTGCAGCAGCGCTGCCAGACTCTCGACCTGCAGCCAGCCGGCAGAATGGATGTCGGTCACCTTCACGCGATACCAGAACTCTTTGCGATCGCAGCAGCGAATGCTTTGCAGTTGTGCCTCGACACAGGCTTCACGGGTCGTGCCTTCCTTATGGAAGCCATGCAGCGGCGGGGCAAAAGGCGCAAGGGATTGATTGGCGGCGATCATTGTATACTCGTCTTCGTGAGCGAATCCAGAATGCGATTGACGTGTCTTACATACCTTTACTGTAGAGTGGCGGGCAATACCGGAAAGCCTAAAGAGGCTATTTTGAAAAAAACTATTTTGAAAATAGCCGAAAAAGTTTTGATTTACCGGTGAATCTTTGTATACTCGTTTCCGGTTTTGCGTATTGTAATGTAGTTATGAATCAGCAGGAGAAATACCTTCCCGCGCAGCACAAAATGCGCGGTTCATCGCACGAAATTGCCCGAACAATTCGGACTATATAAAGGATGTGTGCCTGCATCGTACCTGAAAGCGGGAGTCCTTGGCAGGCTCGCCCGCGCAGCAATAGAAAGACAGATAGAGTAAGCCAGAAAAAGAAAGATGGCAGTAATGGAAGAAGAATTGACACTCGGCGATGTCTATGATGACATTCAGGATCGGCTTGCAACCGCGCGTACGAAAGCGCTGATGGGCGAGCGCGAAGAGGCGCTCGGCATTCTGCAGGGTGCATCTTTAGACTATACGCGGTTTCGGGATGTACTGCGCGACTATCCTGGTCAGCACGCCCTCACCTACGCTTTCGATATGACGATGATCGCGTTACGCGACGCGCGCGAGCCCTACGCGACGACACAGAAAGAGGCGCATATCGAAACACAGGCTCAGGAAACACAAACTCAGGAAACGGAACGACATATAGATCGTGAAGAGGCTCGACCGCGCCGCCGAACGCGCCGCGCCGCATGATTGCCCTCGATCACGCCGCCAGAATCACGCATAGCGCGCTAACGCGAGCAGGTGTACATAAGTATACCTGCTCGCTCGCTTTAAAGACGCTCAAAATCGATGACGATGTTTTGTCCCGCTTAAAGTCAAAAATAGCGGTAAAATAAAGGAATAACGGGATCGAAATGGAACGGAACAGTCGTGGACACACAAAATACGCAGCGCCGCCTGCTCGCTTATCTGAAACCGCACCGCAAAACGCTGATCGTAGGACTCGTCTGCGCCGCTGTTACGTCGGGAATTACCGCCGGAATTTTCAATTTCATCAAGTATTCCATCGACTCCATGACGCGCGGCGATACGCATAATCTGACCCGCGTCTGTATCGCAGTGATCATCGTCTTTCTGGTCAAAGGGATATTCTCGTTCGGGCAGTCCTATTTTCTCTCACTGACCGCCAACCGAATCGCAACGCAAATACGCGATGAGGTGTTCGTGCACCTGCATTCGCTGTCGCTCTCGTATTTCAATCGCCGCCGCACAGGTGCGATCATGTCCACGCTGACCAATGACGTGCCGGTGCTGCAAAACGCGGCGATGAGCCTGCGCGACATGGTCTCCGCGCCGATCACGATCGTAATCAGTCTGGTGATGCTCTTCTCCGTGAATTGGAAGCTGACGCTGATCTCACTGGCGTTCATTCCGTTCATGGCGCTGACTATCTCGCGAATCAGCAAACGCATACGCCGCATTTCTGCAACCGTACAGACCCAGCTCGCCGACGTCACGACGGTGATCGAAGAGACAGTCGCGGGCGTGCGAATAATCAAGTCGTTCGCGGCGGAGGATCAGGTCGGCGCGCGCTTCCAACGCGTCAATCTGATGACGCTCCAGGCGGTCATGCGGGGCGTGCGGCGCAGCGCGCAGCTTCGACCGATCATCGAGTTCATCGGCGCGTGCGGGATCGCGCTCGTGATCTATATTAGCGGCGTATCGGTCGCGCGTACCGCCGACTATCAAAACAAAATGACAACGGACTGGATTCGAGCAAACCGCAGTTGGATACAAACCCATCCCGATGCGGTGATTCCACCAAAAACGGTGACGGAAGCTATCGCTAAAGCGGTTCCGCAGGGCGGCATGACGGCGGGCGGGCTGTTCGGGTTCCTCTATCTCCTCGATCTGCTGTCGAAGGCGGCGGGCGATATCGGTGGCATTATGAACACGCGGGCGCAGGCGCTCGCGGCCGCAAAACGCATTTTCGATGAGGTGCTGGACGAGGAGCCGGAGGTCAAAGAGCCGCCGCAGCCGATCGTGCTTCCGAAATTGCAGGGGAATGTGCGCTTCGAGAACGTCTCGTTTCGCTACGGCGAAGAGATGCCGATCGTGCTGAAAGACGTCTCATTCGAGGTGCATCCAGGGGAGGTCGTCGCGCTCGTCGGCAGGAGTGGCTCGGGCAAAAGTACGCTCGTCGATCTGATCCCACGTTTCTACGATCCGAGCGGCGGGCGTATCCTGATCGATGACGCCGATGTGCGCGAGGTGAAGCTCGACAGCCTGCGCCGCCAGATCGGAATCGTGCCGCAGGAAACCTGGCTGTTCGCCGGAACGCTGCGCGACAATATCGCCTACGGGAACCGTGACGCGACCGATGCGGAGATCAAAGCCGCCGCCTATGCCGCCAATGCCTCGTTCATCGAGGGCATGCCGGAGGGCCTGGACACAGTGGTTGGCGAGCGTGGAATACGGCTTTCGGGCGGCGAGCGGCAGCGAATCGCGATCGCGCGGGCGATATTGATGAATCCGCGTCTGCTGATACTCGATGAGGCGACTTCTTCGCTCGACGCTTCGTCCGAAGCCCTGGTGCAGGAGGCGCTGGACACGTTGATGAAAGGGCGCACGACGATCGTGATCGCGCACCGTCTCTCGACGATCATCAACGCAAACCGGATCCTCGCGATGCAGGACGGGCGGATCGTCGAGATGGGTTCGCACCGGGAACTGATCGCGCAGGGCGGCTACTACGCACGCCTCTACGAAACGCAGCTGCGCGGTTTCGATTCGTAAGTGCCACGGGTTAAAACCCGGGTCTGATTGGCGTTCCGCCGAGCGTCCGTCGGACGCGATTCAAATCGTTGTTTGATTTCCGCGGTTGAAACGCGGCATTGCCAGCCACCGCAAGGTCGAGCAGACAATAAGCCAGAAATACAATTCGCCTGAAAAACAGTAACGCAGGAAAGAGAATGACCGCCGCATCCACTTCCAAATCCCCCGCCGAGACGCCGGGGCAGACGATTCTCGAAACCAGTCTCAAAGATAGTCTCGACAATCGAACAGAAAGCCCAGTGACAGACCCCGTGATGGAAACCGCTGAGAACGCTGGAACCCTTGCTGCCGACCCCGAACAGGCACGGCTCGCGCGCCGAAACCGCGTACTGAGCTGGATCGTCTACCATATCGCCTGCCTGATCTACCGGACGCTGCGACTGTCGCACGACTCGTTCGAACATCTGGTGCCGGAAGGCAAAGGCGCGATTCTCGTGACATGGCATGGGCGAACGCTGATTCCGGCAAACCTGCTCCGCGACCGGGGCTACTGGGCTCTGATCTCCCTGTCGCGGGACGGCGAGGTACAAAACCATATTTTCCAGCGGTTCGGGTTCCAGACGATACGCGGATCTACCGGGCGCGGCGGAGTACGCGGCGCACTACAAATGGCGCGGCGCGTTAAAGAGGGCGGAATCCTGACCTTCACGCCGGACGGTCCGCGCGGTCCATCGCACAAAGTCCAGCCGGGCGTCCTGCTGATGGCGGAGAAATCGGGCGCGCCGATAATTCCGTTCGGCATCAGCTCAAGCCGCTGTTGGCATCTCAAAAGCTGGGACGGTTATCTGATTCCGAAGCCGTTTTCAAGGGCTTATTTTCTGGTCGGGGAACCGATCTATGTGCCGCCGAAAATCGACGATACAGCGCGCGCTGCGCTCGCCGAACAGTTGGAAATAGCGATCAATTGCGTCGAACGGGAAGCGGAAGCGCGTGCCGGACACGCCGACTATTCGGCGCAGTGGCGCACTCAATAATATTTTTTGGGAGAGATTTTACAATCAACTACCTGACGTACAATTTGGGGCTTGCGATGATGTCGCCGTTTGTGTCTGCCTATATGCTCAATCGTTACACGTCTGGCAAATCGCGCGACGGCTGGCATGAGCGGTGGGGGCATCTTCCGGACGCGCTCGTGCGCCGCGAGGGAGGCAAGCCGCGCGTCTGGATACACGCCGTTTCTGCAGGTGAGGTTGTCGCGGCTGTTCCAATACTTCGTGAACTCCGCCCGTTACTGCCGAACCATGAGTTGCTGCTTTCGGTGATCACGCCTGCCGGTCGCGAAATGGCGGAGAAGCAGGCTGCGCCCTATGTGGACGGCATTTTCTACTCCCCTTTCGACCTGCCCTGGTCGGTGCGGCGGGCGGTCGGCAAGATCCACCCAGACGTTTTCGTCTCCCTCGAAAGCGAGCTCTGGCCCAACCTGCTCCACGACATGAAACGAATCAAAGCGGCGACGGTTATGGTCAACGGGCGCATCTCGGATAAAAATTTCCGGCGTGTCCAGCGCGCGGGCGGCTGGCTGTTCCGGTGGATGCTGAGCAACATGGATCGTCTGCTGATGCAGTCGGCGCTCGATGCGCAGCGCATCCGCGAGATCGGCAAAATCACAGAGCCGGGGCGCGTTGCGGTCGTCGGCAATTCGAAGTTCGATCAGGAGATACCGCGTCTTTCACCGACAGCGGTACAGACCCTTCGTCGTACGCTGCATCTGCCGCCCGACGCACCGGTTTTCGTCGCGGGAAGCACACGCAGTCCTGAAGAAGAAGCCATCGTCATCGAATCCTACCTTGCGATGCGCCACCAGAATCCCGACCTCTGTCTGCTGATTGCGCCGCGCCAGATCGACCGTGGCGAAGAGCTGGCGTCTGCAATGCGCGCTGCCGGTCTGGAACCAGTGCGAAAAACGGAACTCACTAGCGCGTTGAACTCTGTTTCTCCTGCTGCAGTATGCGAGGTGCGTCACCTGATACTGGACACGATGGGTGAACTCGCCAGCGTCTATGCGGTCGCGACGGTCGTTTTCGTCGGCAACAGTTTCGCGCCGGTCAACAGTGGCGGCGGGCAGAATTTGCTGCAGCCTCTCGCGCACGGCAAGCCGGTTCTGTTCGGACCGCTGACTGCGACGACCCGCGCGGAAGCCGCCCTCACAATCGAAGCGGGTGTCGGGTTCCGTGTTGAAAACGCCGCCGAACTGGCGCGCGAGGGTCTGCGGCTGCTGCACGATCCCTCTCTCTGCGACGAGATCGCCAGCCATGCCCTCGACCTGATCGCGGCGAACCAGGGGGTTTCCGTACGTTATGCGGAGGCGATCCGAGACCTCGCCAACAGGAATATACCCCCCCTGTCGATCGCCTGCTGACCTCACCCCCCGCCCCCCTCACCTCTCCGTTCGTGCCTCACTAAGAGAGGGGGAGAATAGAAGAGCAAGGTTTCTGGGCTGCAAAAACAGCGGACTGAGGTCCGTCGCTACGGGCGTTCCGCCAAGTGTCCTTCGGACACAGCTTTGGGTCACCTTCTGTCTCCCCTCTGTCAAGTGAGGCACGATTGAAACAAAGTGCGTTTAAAGCGAAGCAGAACGCACCGCCTATGGTAGGGGGAGAGGTTGGGGGTGAGGGCGCTCAGTTCGCGCAGTCGGACTTCGCAATTCCAGACCGAGGCTTCAGCCCCGTATCTCGCAGCAACGCTCGCAAACTATGAACTGGACCGAAACCTATATTCTTTCGGTGATTCGAGGGCGCAGCGGCGTATTCGCATCCTTACTTCGGCTGGGGCTCGCGCTGCTCGCGCCGGTTTACTGCCTCGGGCTGAAGCTGTTTTTGCTGCCCTACGACCTCGGCATCCGGAAACGCACGCGGCTATCCTGCCCTGTCGTCTGCATCGGCAATCTGACGACAGGCGGGACCGGCAAGACGCCGATGACGCAGTTTATCTGCCGGAGTCTACAGGCCACAGGCAAAAAAATCGTCGTGCTGAGCCGGGGCTATGGCGGGGCGAACGAGTACGGCTGCGGGATCGTTTCCAACAGTCAGAATATTCTGCTGAACGCGCAGCAGGCGGGCGATGAAGCCTATCTGCTGGCGAAAACACTCCCTGGCATACACGTCATTGTCGGCAAAGACCGGCGCGTAACCGGCGCGCTTGCAGTGGAACAGTTTCAGCCCGACATCCTCGTTCTCGACGACGGAATGCAGTTCTGGCAGCTGCACCGCAACCTCGATATCGTGCTGTTAAATGCCGCCGAACCATTCGATAATGGCTGGACGTTTCCGCGCGGTCTGCTGCGAGAGCCACCGTCGCACCTGCGCCGAGCGGGTATCATCGTCCTGACGAACACCGATCATGCTGGAAAAGCGCAGACCGATTTGACTCGATTGCGTGTGCAAAAACTCGCGCCGAACTGTCCGATATTTCTCGCCGATCTCACTCCGGTTGCGCTCCATTCCCTTCCGGAGGGGAGCGAATATCCGCTGGATTGGCTGAGGGGACGCAAAATCGCGACGTTCTGCGCACTCGGCAATCCAGGGTCGTTCGAGAATACTTTAAGCGCACTGGGGGCTGATATGGTTGCAAGTACCCGGCTGCGCGACCATCAGGCAATATCGATCAACGACCTCGAAACGATTTTTGCGGAAGCCTGCGATGCCGGCGCGGAAGCGATCGTCACTACAGAAAAGGACGCTGTGAAACTGCCGTCGATCCCTGGTTCTCTGCGATTGCTCGAACTGCGTGTCGCGATGCAAGTCGAGGACGAGGGGAATTTTATCGCCGCCGTGGGAATGCATTTGACCGGGTACTGAAAGTACCCGGCTCTAAAGTGCAAACGTTTTCCAGACGGAGCGGCAGTACGTTCCGAAACGCTTCGAACATGTTTTGCTTCGAACGTGATTCGGTTGAAGAGGCTTCCTTTTATTGCACCGAGCGTCCTTCGGACGCGATATGGATTGTGCCTTTGCCGTCTCTTTACGAAGGCGAAAGCCAGGGCATAGTGTTATTCTGCCCACTCTTTGAGAAGGAGGCGCTGGGGGTTGCGTCTATAGGACATTCGCTTTTTCAGACGGGTAATTCGGTACCCGCTAAGAGGCTATTTTGAGTAACGGTATCTAAAGAATGAGCCGTAACAAAAGTTAATGAGCGACATTAAAGCACAACAGTTACCACTTAAAAAAAGGATTGAACGGGCAGCAGGGCGCGTCGGGATGAGTCTGCTTGTGCCGCCGCTGCGCGCGCTTCCACTTTCCGTCGGACGGGCGCTGGGCAGAGGAATGGGCTTTGTACTCTACAATTCTCTTGGCCGCTACCGGCGAGTCGCGCTCAAAAACCTGAACCTCGTCTATGGAACGGAGCTGGATGCCGCAGCCCGCACACGTATGGCACGGGAGGTCTTTCGGCATTTCGGGCAGGCTGCTGCCGAGTTCCTGAAACTGCCACGCCTCGACAAGGATCAGATCGACGCACTTTCGACGGTCATCGGTGAGGAGAATATGCGCGACACGCTGGCTGCCGGGCACGGGGCGATGCTGATCACCGGGCACTTCGGCAACTGGGAATTTATGGCACGCTGGCTCAGCGTACACGGCTATCCGCTCAGCGTCGTCGCGCGCCGTGCCAACGACCCGAAGGCGGACAGAATCCTGACCGACACGCGCTCCGAAAGCGGCTCACAAGTTTATAATCGGGGCAACTCGGCACGCTCCGTGCTGCAATCACTGAAGCGCAACGAGATCGTCGGCTTACTACCCGACCAGAACGCGGGCGATGTATTCGTGCCGTTTCTCGGAATTCGCACCGGAACCGTCGATGGTCCGGCGATCATTCATCTCAAAACGGGCGTGCCGATCGTCTTCAGTTGGTGTGTCCGAATGCCAGACAACCGCTTTCAGATCACGTTCGAGCCGCCCGTCGTGGTCGAGCCGACGGGCGATCGCGCCGCCGACATTGCGAAGGTAACGACGGTGATCAACGCGCATCTCGGCGCGCAGGTACGTCAGTTCCCGACGCAGTGGCTCTGGCTGCACGACCGATGGAAGGCGACGCCAGAAGTGTTCCAGGAAGGATTTGAGAAGTCGAGTATTGATGAAGCGGGATCGAGTGACAGGAATATATCGCCGTCCCCGCTGAACAATGAGGGAGTGAGTAGTGATAGAGTAGGCGAAATACAAGAGATCAAAACCGATTCTGTGGTAGAAGCGGGGCGTTCGCTGTGACGCCGCCTGCGATACCCGATATGTCCGCCGTTCGTCGTGTGCTGATCATCAAAATGAGCGCGCTCGGCGATATCATCCACGCGCTGCCAGTATCCGCCGCGCTCGGCACGACCTATCCGCACCTCGAGCTCACCTGGGCAGTCGAGGAGCGGTTTGCGCCGCTCCTAACCGGCAATCCTTTCCTGTCCCATATCATCACGCTTCCGCGGTTGAAGGGAAGTCAGATGCGCTCGGGCGCGTTCCGGCGCGAGTATGCCGCGCACCTCCGTGATGTACGCTGCCGCCGATTCGACCTGACCCTAGACCTGCAGGGGCTGACAAAAAGCGCGGTAATTGCCGCCGCCTCCGGCGCGCGCGTCCGGCTGGGTTACCACTGGCTGCGTGAGGCGGCAGGTCTGGTCGAGCGTCCGATCCCTCGTCGTAAAGAGAGCGTGCACATCGTCGATCAGTACCTCGATGTGGCGCGATTTCTTGGCGCAAACACCGATCCGGTGCGGTTTCCGTTTTCTATATCGCCTGAGGACGAGGCGATGGTCGAGGGGTTGCTGCTTGAGTACGGTGTCGCGCCCGACCGCCCATTCGTCGCAATCAATCCCGCCTCAGCCCTCGCGATCAAGCAGTGGGACGCCGCGCACTATGCTGCGCTGATCGACGTTCTCGCAGTCGAACAGGGCATACCGTCCGTGCTGGTGACCACCGACAGCCTTGTCGCGGAGCAGGTTTCGGATGCTGCGCGGGAGCCTTTCGCCAACCTGTGCGGACGCACGAATCTGAAGCAGTTGGCGGCAGTCCTGCGGCGGTGCGCCGCGCACGTCTGTGGCGACACCGGTTCCGGTCATCTGGCAGCGGTATTCGAGCGTCCGGTGATCTCGCTGATCGGCCCGACCGACCCCGATCGTGTCTGCCCCTACGGGCAGCGTCACAGCGTGATCAGCCACCGCGAGGTCTGTGCCGCCGCCTGCACCTGGCATAAATGTGTCTATCTGCGCCCGCACTGCCTCGACGCGATCTCGGTCAGAGAAGTAGCTGCCGAAGTCCTGCGACGCATCGCGGCGCCAGCCTGTTCGTTGTCTCCTTTGCCTTCTGAATGAGACCAGAATTGCTCGGTGGTAAGGGAATCGGGGCGAGGTCTCAAGGCGCTTGGGACCATACTGTCCTCAAAAAATCGTTCTAATCTCAAAAAGGATAATCATGACGATTACGTATCGGATCATCACAAATGCGGAGGTGAAGCCAACAGCTGTCGAGGTGGCGGATGTGCTGCGAAGATCAGGATTGCGGCGCCCGATCGAGGATATGCCCCGCATTGAGAGGATGGTCACGCACGCCAACCTGATCGTCTGCGCCTACGCCGAAGAACAAGAGGTCGTAACAAAAGAGGAAGAGAAAGAGGAAGAACAGAGGAACGAAAACCAGCCGCAATCAAAGCAGCTCGTCGGCATCGCCCGCGCCCTCACAGACTTCTCGTTCTGCTGCTACCTCTCCGATCTCGCGGTCGATAAAAAATACCAGAAGCTGGGGATCGGCAGGACGCTCATCGACCACGTACGAGACGCGAGCGGCGAGGAAGCACAGCTTATTCTGCTGTCTGCACCGGAAGCGCATGCCTACTATCCGCACATCGGTTTCGAGAAAATCGAAAATGGCTGGCGTATCAACCGTACTCGCTGACGAATCGTGAGGTTGCTTTTGAATCGGTTGGCGATCCGAATCGGAGAGCAAAATCAAGCTGCTGGAATGATGAGGAGAGTGCAGGGAAAGCAAACGCGCCCGCCTGCCAGTTGATGGACGGCGGCCACCGCCTCTGCAAAGCCTGGATGCAAGGTGCGCGCTGTTATCGATGCTGTGCGATTCACCGAAGACGCGAAGCCAGATGGTCATCTGCGATCGAATGACGGCTCGCATGCGTAAGTCGGGTAGAATAAAGGGATATATGCCCTGTAGCAATCTCTGTAGCAATCGATAGTCGATTGCCGGGAAGATTGCTCGCGTTCATAACAGGAACCAGTGTTGAAGTAGATTGCTCTGATTGAATTCCGAAATAAGTATCTCGATCAGGAGACGAACGGCCGCATCCGAGCTGTGCGGCAGTAAGAGTGGAGGGTTATGGAAGCGATACCGGTCGATACCAGCAACAGCGATGCCGCGTACCGGCATGAACTCTGTCAGGAATTGGAGCGGGGCAACATTCTGCTGCTGAATCCGACGCCTTTTTTACCGCTGATAGACGACTGCGCCTTTCTCCGTGCACAGCGTCAAACCAATCGCGCATCGCACAAAAACATCGCTTATAAGCCACATCTGCAGCGCACGACCGGCACCGATGTGCTGGGCGAAACCGATGCGCTCCGGCTGCAGGGCATACTCGCCGCCTATTCTCAGGGCGCTTTGCAGACGCTCGGCGAACTCTTTCCTGCCTATGCAAAACACTGGAAAGTGGACTACGCCAGTTTTCGTCCGGTCGAAGAGCAGGGACGCGACATTCCCCTGCGACATCGAAACGATCTACTGCATCTCGACGCCTTCCCGACGCGCCCGACACATGGTGGACGAATACTGCGCGCTTTCACCAATATCAACGATCTGCAGGATCGTGTCTGGGCGATCGCCGATCCGTTCGAGGAACTCGCCACCCGCTACGCCATCGCGGCCGGCCTCGATCAGGTAACGAAACCATTGGCGGCAATGCGCCGCCGCGCCGAGAAACTCGTACGCTTTGTCGGCCTGCGCGCTGTCGACCGCTCCGCCTATGACCAGTTCATGCTGGGTTTCCATCACTACCTGAAAAGCGATGCCGAATTCCAGCGCGCAGGCCGCCGCCAGACATTCGCCTTCCCGCCCGGCACGACATGGATTACCTTCACCGATCAGGTCGCGCACGCCGTGCTTTCAGGTCAGTACGCGCTCGAACAGACCTGTATCGTGCCGCAGCATGCGATGGTGCAGCCCGACCTCGCTCCGATCGCCGTTCTGGAGCGACTCGCTGGCAAATCGCTGACGCCTGTCTCTCGCGTCAGCGTCCCTGCCGGGCAATGAGCGCTCAGGCACTGCCCGATCTCCACGCCGTGCAGCGTCTGCTGATCATTCGGCTCTCAGCAATCGGCGATGTGATCCATTGTCTGCCAATCTCCGCTGCGCTGAAAGAAGCGTATCCGCACCTCGAAATCACCTGGCTGGTCGAGGAAATCTCTGAAGAGATCGTCTCCGGCAACCCCTACCTCCATGACGTAATCGTGATCCCGCGCGGACGCTGGAACCGCGGGAGGCTGCGGTCGCCTCAAGTTTGGGCAGAGTATCTAAGCTTTCTCAGGATGCTGCGTCGGAGGCGATTCGATGTCACGCTCGATCTGCAGGGATACGCCAAAAGCGCGCTGATGGCGCTGGCGACGGGCGCACGGCATCGTATCGGATGGTGGCGAATGCGGGACGGTTCAGGGATTGTCTCACGATCGCTGCCGAAGCGTAAAGAGAGCGTTCATCGTGTGGACTGGTTCCTCGATGTCGCCCGGGTTCTCGAGGCGTCTCCGGCAAAAGTTACCTTTCCGCTGACATTTCCCAGGGAGGCATTGGACCGCGTACGCTGTCTGCTATCGGCGGGCGGCATCGATCCCGATCAGCCTTATGCGGTGCTGAATCAGGCGGCGGGTGACCCGGCACGACGCTGGGTCTCGGCGCATTTCGGCGAGGTGGCAGCAAAGATAGCTTTCGAATACGGTATGCCTTCCGTACTTGTGGGAGTCGACAAAGACCGTGCTCCTGACCAGGAGATCATCGCTCAATTTCAGAGCTGTTACGAGAACTTTCTAGAGCATAGCCGCCGCGCAGGCGAAACGCGGAACTCTGTACCCGCGCCGCTCGATCTGGCAGGGAAGACGACCTTGAAGGAGCTTGCTGCCCTTCTCGCTGGCTGTGCCGTGCAGATCAGCGGCGACACGGGCTCCCTTCATATTGCCGCTGCCCTCGAACGTCCTGTCGTTGGTCTCTACGGATCGAGCGATCCGGCGCACGCAGGACCCTGGGGTCAGACGGCGCACGTTCTTTCGCGACGCGACCTGTGCAGCCGCGCCTGTACGATCCGGCGCTGCGCCTTCGTAACCGATGCTGCAGAGCAAAACAGCACCGGGAACGGCTCCGATCCAGTCGTTAAGACAGCGCGCTGTTTGGAAGCGATTACGCCTGATGAGGTTGTGGCGATGGCATTACGAGCGATGGCAGATGCGCGAGTGCCAGTAGGCAGCCAATGAATCCGATGTCAGGGCCAATGAATTCAATGTTAAGATTCAATGTCAGGGATGATTGAAACGATCGGCATAAAAAGAACCATTAGGACAGCAAAGTTCGAGTCGACAGAGCTTAGCTCAAAATACAGTTCGAAGAAGAACGACACAGTGGAAGACGATACCGCCTGCAGCAAAACCGCGATGCGCATTATGGAGATTATCTCCGGGGCGGAGGTCAACGGTGCGGTAATCCACTGCCTGCTGCTGACCCGCTGTCTTGCCCGGCGCGGTCATAAAATCACGCTGCTATGCCGTGATAATGCCTTCATCGCTGCACAACTCGCGGACGAACCGAACGTCGAAATCATCACCTCAAACCTGCACCGTTTGCCCTTCGACGAACTGCGCCGTGTTGCTGACATCACACGAACCCGTGGCATTCAGATCATCCACACGCACATGACTCGCGCCCATAATTTCGGCGTCTTCCTACGACGCTTCGCACACATTCCGTGCGTCGCTACCGCCCATTCGCACATCATACAGCCGCACTGGATGTTCAACGACTATGTCATCGCCGTCTCCGACGCGACCCGCCGCTTCCAGCGTACGCGCAACCTCGTCCGCGATAAACGTATCGAAACTGTGCACGGCTTCATGGACTACGACCGTTTCGCAAATGTGCCGCCAGAAGGGCGTGCCACGGTTCGCGCCGAACTAGGCATTCTCGACGATACGCCGTTGCTCGGCATAATCGGCGACATTATCGTCCGCAAAGGGCAGCTTTATATGGTGCGCGCGCTGGCAGAGATACTTGCGGTAATGCCCAATGCTCGTCTCGCGATCATAGGTGAACCGAAGCGTGGTATCGAGTATTTTGATAAAGTGAAAGCGGAAGCGATACGCCTCGATGTCGAAAAAAGCATTCTGTGGCTCGGGCACCGCAATGATATTCCGCAGTTGCTGACCGCGCTCGATGTCTATGTCCTCGCTTCGCTCGATGAGATGCTGCCGGTCGCGGTACTGGAAGCAATGGCGGCGGCGCGTCCGATCGTTGGCACCTCGGTCGGAGGCGTGCCGGAATGCCTGGAGACGGAGCGTACCGCGCTGCTCGTGCCGAGCGAAGACTCGCACGCGCTGAGCGGCGCCATTCTGCGACTCCTCGACGACACCGAACTCCGCAACAGCCTCAGCGAGAACGCGCGGCACGTCGCACAAGAGCAATTTTCTGTCGAAAGCCAGGCGACCCGTATCGAAGCCGTTTTCGCCCGTCTGATCTCCCAAGCAAACCCGACAGTACACCGGCAGCAAGAAGTAGAATAAAGCGCCGGGAAACAGTGAGGATTTGTAAAGGAATCCTGTCCCCGCATTTAGAGACGTGTCGCTTGCCGAGCCCACTTTAATCGGGAGGAACTACCTTTCGTACCCCAAGGAAAATCGAACTATGTCGTTGAATGCTGTAAATGTGGTGACTGTCGCGGGAGTGCACATCGGCGCGCCCATCCACCCGCTCACGCTGATCGCAGGACCCTGTGTGATCGAGAGCCTCGATCTGTGTCGCGCCGTCTGCGCCGAGGTTCAGCATATCACCAACGAGATCGGCATCGGCTTCATCTTCAAAGCCAGTTTCGACAAGGCGAACCGCACGTCTGGCAGTTCGTTTCGCGGTCAGGGGCTTGAGCAGGGGCTGGAGGTACTTGCTGCGATCAAGTCCGAATTCGGAGTGCCCGTGCTGACCGATGTGCATGAGACGTGGCAGTGCAAGCTCGTCGCCGAAGTCTGCGATGTGCTCCAGATCCCGGCGTTTTTGTGTCGTCAGACCGACCTGCTGCTGGCAGCGGCTGAGACAGGGCGCACGGTCAATGTCAAAAAAGGACAGTTCCTCGCGCCATGGGACATGAAAAACATCGTCGATAAGATCGTTGGAACCGGCAATACGAATTTGCTGCTGACGGAGCGCGGCGTCACTTTCGGCTACAATACGCTCGTCGTCGACATGACCGGGCTGCCACAGATGCGCGATTTCGGATATCCGGTAGTTTTCGACGGCACGCATAGCGTACAGCGTCCGGGCGCAGGCGCGGGCGGCGCGACCTCCGGCGGACAGCGCGAATACATTCCACATCTGACGCGGGCGGCGGTGGCAGTCGGCATCGATGCGCTGTTTCTGGAAGTTCATCCGGAGCCGGAGAAGGGTCTTTCCGACGCGGCAACGATGCTGCCGCTCGCAGAGCTACCCGCCCTGCTGCGTCAGGCAGTGGCGATCGATGCGATCCTGCGAAGTGCTTGATGGTGTGGACGCGCAATACAGGGCGCATCTACGCTAATTGGGCGCGGCAAGCAGCGCCCCTACAGATGCTCGGAACTCTCTTCTTTTACTGCCCCTCAGTACAAGGGCAGATTGGATCCGCGGTGGAGAGATTTGTGTCCGATCGGAAAGACACTCTTCTGGCAGAATTCCCCCAGTAACGTGCTTTATTCCGTTGGTAGTGCCGCGACGGGCGCTCTCAATAACTGGTCTCGATCAATGGTACATGCGGAGGGCGAACTCCCACGTATTATTGTCGAACAGTTGCTCTCTGATTTTTTGACACGGAACTTCTGCCTATGAAACGACGCGCTGTCGATAATATAACTCACGGCGAAGTTCCCTTGCCGCCGCTGACGGTCATGCTGGGCGTCTCTGCAGCGGAGCGTACGGCATGGTCTCTGGCGCGTTTCACGGCGGGGGGCGGGCATGTCCACCTGATCGCCTCCGCGGCCCAACAGGCGCAGACGCGCATCGAGCAGGCAGCTGCGATGGGCATCTGTGCTGTCGATTCAGGCACAGAAATGACTGGCGGTGGGCAGAGTTTCCAGATCGGCGAAGATCGTGCCGCGATTTCTGCATTTCATGCGTTTACGGGAGCGCTGCTGCAGGGAGCAAATGATGACGACCAGCGTGCCGTGCCGCGCGCCTTTCAGCGGCTCGCACTGGCGGAAATCTGCCGTACTCACCTGCGCGAGGACGACTTCTTCGGGAGGATGCTTACCGCGCCCGGGTTCGTTCCCGCGCTGACCGAACGCATTCGTGAATGGAAACTGGCAGGAATTACGCCCGATGCACTCGAGCAGGCCGCGCCTGGCGCCGCGCAACGGCTCGACGACCCGGTATTCGAGCGTAAAACGGCAGAAATGGTACGACTTTTCCGCGCGTATGAAGCGCTGCTCGAGCGCAGTCATCTGCGCGATGAAGAGGACTGTCTGCGACTTGCGGCGCGAATCGCCTCCGATGAAACGAAGCCAATGCCGGGACAAATCAGGACGGTGATCGTCGATGGCTTTTATCGTTTCAATCCGGCACAGCGTCTGCTGCTGGCTGCGCTCGCAGGTCGAGGCGCATGGCGTGGGACACCGGAAATCGAGATCGTCATCACCCTCCCTCACGATCCGACGCGCCCGCTCCTGTTTGCTGCGCCCGATCGTACACTGGCGACACTCCATACTGAGTTCGAGTGTCGCCAGCACCTGCTCGTTCCAGAGGAACCGTCTTCTGATAGCCCGCTGCTCTGGTTGCGCGAACGTCTCTTTCGTGGTGCTAATGATGAGAGCAAGGTCGGATCGCAAAATTTGGCACGCGAACCGGCTGCGTCTGCTCCGCCGATAATCATCCATGACGCTCCCAATCCCTATGTCGAGGCGGAAATGGCTGCTCGCGCTTTCCGTCGGCTGTATGATGGGGGAGGATATGCGTGGAGTGATTTCGCGATCGTGCTGCGCGGCATGGGCGACTACGCGCCGATACTCGCCGCCGTCTTCGAGCGCTATGCCATCCCACTCGGGGCGGACGGACACGAGAACCTGACAGAAAACCCGCTGATCAAGACCGTGCTGCATCTGCTGCGAATCGTGCGTTGGGGATGGCAGCGCGAGGACGTGCTGGCTTTTCTTAAATCCAGCTATACCGCGCCGGATCCGCTCGCCGCCGATGCGCTGCGCCGCCGTGCACGTGGCTCCGGGGTGCGCGAAGGGCGTGAGCACTGGATCGCGCTCACCGGTTCATATTCGCCTCCTCTTTCTACTTCGGGATCGCCTTCTGTCGCTAATTCGACATCCAATGGAAGCCCACCGCCAAAGCTTTCTGCGCCAGAGGCTGATTCAGCCGTTCGGAGAAACGCCGACATCGATCCTGTGGTGACAGAGACACTGCGGCAGATAGCGCATTTCGAAGACCTGCTGACGCAGGAGAGCCTTACACCCGCCCGGTTCGCCGAGTGTACGATCGACGCAATGGTGCAGCTAGGAATGGTCGATCGGATCGCAGCTGGCGAGCCTACCCGGGTGCTGCACGACCGGGCCGCCTTCGCGGAGGCGCAGGAACTGCTGCATACGCTCGCGCAAATGGCGCAGATTTCGGGCAGACAGCGCGTCTCGTTCGCCCTCCTGCACGAGGAGCTGCTCGGCGTCTGGAACACGCCCTGTTCGATGGCGCCATCCGAAGGCGACATGGTGCGCGTTTGCGAACCGTATGACGCTCTCGAACGCCCTGTCAAAGTGGCGGCAGTGATCGGCCTGGTCGAGCGAGTTTTCCCGCGCCGGATCATGGAAGACCCGTTTTTGCGCGATGAAGAGCGTGCGGCATTGCGAGCGGTCGGCGGTCTCGATCTGGATCTGTTGCGCGACCGTGCCGACGACGAGCGATTCTTCTTCTATCTTGCCGTGACCGCGCCTTCGGAGCGTCTGCTGCTCTCCTATCCACGCTCCGCCAAAGAAGCCGATACGCTTCCCTCCTTCTATA